>CALXGD010000074.1 GCA_944387745.1 uncultured Oscillospiraceae bacterium | reverse complement strand
GCATTTTTGCCGCCTCTTTCATGGCCTTCTCCAGGCGGGCAATCTCGGCGGCCTTCTGCTGTTTCGTCATGGATTTGATCTTGCCCTGGCGCTCGTCGGAGGCCACGTCCTCCGCCGTGGCGGAGATCTCCAGCAGCTCCCGCACCGACTTGACCACCGTCTTGGGGACGATGCCGTGGGCCTTATTGAAGGCGTCCTGCTTCTCCCGGCGGCGCTCCGTCTCGTCTATGGCCCGACGCATGGAGGGGGTAATGGTGTCGGCGTACATGACCACCATGCCGTCGGCGTTTCGGGCCGCCCGGCCGATGGTCTGGATGAGGGAGGTCTCGCTTCTCAGGAAGCCCTCCTTGTCCGCGTCCAGAATGGCCACCAGAGATACCTCCGGCAGGTCCAGACCCTCCCGCAGCAGGTTGATGCCCACCAGCACGTCGAAGGTCCCCAGGCGCAGGTCCCGGATGATCTCCATGCGCTCCATGGTGTCAATGTCGTGGTGCATATACCGGACCTTGATGCCCGCCCCCTGGAGGTAGGCGGTCAGGTCCTCCGCCATCTTTTTCGTCAGGGTGGTGACCAGCACCCGCTCCTTCCGCTCCGTGCGGGCGTTGATCTCCCCGATGAGGTCGTCAATCTGCCCCTCCACCGGGCGCACCTCAATCCTGGGGTCCAGCAGGCCGGTGGGCCGGATGACCTGCTCCACAATCTGGCCGGAGCGGGTGCGCTCATACTCCCCAGGGGTGGCGGAGACGTAAATCACCTGGTTTAAGCGCTGCTCAAACTCGTCAAATTTCAAGGGGCGGTTGTCATAGGCGCAGGGAAGGCGGAAGCCATAGTCCACCAGAGCGGTCTTTCGAGCCCGATCCCCGTTGTACATGGCCCGCACCTGGGGCAGGGTGACGTGGCTCTCGTCAATGAAGAGAATAAAGTCCTTTGGGAAGTAATCCAGCAGGGTGTGCGGCGGCGACCCCACCGGCCGGCCCTCGATGACCCGGGAGTAGTTCTCAATGCCGGAGCAGTAGCCCAGCTCCTGCATCATCTCCACGTCGTACATGGTGCGCTGCTTGATGCGCTGGGCCTCGATGAGCTTGTTCTCCCTCTCGAAGAAGGCCACCCGCTCCTCCAGCTCCTTGTAGATCTCCTGGACGGCAGCGTCCATCTTCTCTTTCGGGGTGACATAGTGGGTGGCCGGCCAGATGGGGATGTTGTTCAGCCGGCGGATCGGGGTGCCGGTAACCACGTTGATTTCGCTGATGCGGTCGATCTCGTCCCCGAAGAACTCGATGCGCAGGGCCGTGTCCTTCCAGTAGGCGGGCCACACCTCCACTGTGTCCCCCCGCACCCGGAACATGTTTCGCCCAAAGGCGATGTCGTTGCGCTCATAGCGGATGGCCACCAGCTTTTTCAGCAGCTCGTCCCGCTCGATGGTCATGCCCACCCGCAGAGCCACCATCATGGCGGCGAAGTCCTCCGGCTCGCCCAGGCCGTAGATACAGGACACGGAGGACACCACAATCACGTCCCGCCGCTCCAGCAATGAGGCGGTGGCCACCAGGCGCAGCCGGTCGATCTCCTCGTTCACGGCGGAGTCCTTCTCGATGAAGGTGTCCGTGTGGGGAATGTAGGCCTCCGGCTGGTAGTAGTCGTAGTAGGAGACGAAGTACTCCACCGCGTTGTTTGGGAAAAATTCCCGGAACTCGGCGCACAGCTGGGCGGCCAGGGTCTTGTTGTGGGCCAGGACCAAAGTGGGCCGTTGAACTTTTTCGATGATCTTGGCCATGGTGAAGGTCTTGCCGGAGCCGGTGACCCCCAGCAGAGTCTGCTCGTCCAGGCCCACCTCGATTCCGTTGGCCAGGGCCTCAATGGCCTCCGGCTGGTCGCCGGCCGGAGTATATTCGGAAACAACTTCAAATTTTGGCATCTCTGACCCTCTCCGAAAAATGGATTTGATCTATTGTATCAGAACGGATGTTCCATGACAAGATTGTTTTGCTCCTCTCCAAGAAAAACTTGAAGAGGAGCAAGCCTATAGAAACTGAAATCCGAGTGTGTGGTCGCTGTCTGCCATAGATACCATATCGCCGTCCGCAAAAATTAAGTGGTCCACAAGCTCAATGCCAATGGAGGAGAGAATTTGCCGCAGGATCTCCGTGGTCTGCCAATCCGTTTTAGAGGGCGTGGCAATGTTGCTGAGGTGGTTGTGAGCAAGATAGACCTTAGAGGCCCGCATACTCAGGGCCTCCTCCGCGATGCGCCGGGCATTGACCTCCGACATTTGGATGCTGCCTTCCGAGGCCTTCCGCACTCCCAAGACTTGACGCTTTCCGTCCAGACATAAAATATACACCATCTCATTTTTGGCTCCGAAGAAATAGGGCTCCAGCCACGGGAAAGCGTCCTCAGAGCTGTGGATGATCCATCCCCGCCGGGTGCGAGCCCCCTGATATCGCCCCAAAATCTGCGGGAGCATATGGAGCAAAATTGCGGTGTGATCCCCTACGCCGGGGACCTTTTTCAGCTCATCCACTGAGGCGTCCAGAACTCCCGCCAGAGAGCCGAAGCGCTCCACCAGCTCGTGGGCCAGCTCATTTACGTCCCCTTGGGGAATGGCGTAAAACAGCAGCAGCTCCACCACCCGGTGATCAGGCCAACCATCTAAGCCTCGGGCCAGAAATTCCTGTTTGACCCGCTCCCGGTGTCCGGCGTGGCGGTGTTTAGGTTTGTCGGGCATGGGCGGTTCCCCTCTCTCTGTCTGTGTATTCTCTCCGGGAAAACGGCAGTCGCGGTCGGGGTAACTGGTGGATTCCACTGTCAACAACTTCTTCGCTTCATGGAATCCCCTCGCCGCTTCGCGGCCCTCCCCCCTTTGACACGGGGGCTTTTGCGGGCGGCCACATGGGGCCGCCCCTACGGTGTGGGCGGCAGCAACTCCCCATAGTCCACCAGCAGCTTCCGGCATTTCCCGCACCAGAAGGCGGCGGGCCGGGGCGCGAAGGGTGCGCCAAAGGACTCAGGCGGCAGTATGACCGCGCGTTTCTTCTCCAGGACGCCCCTGGTCCACAGCCTGGGCGGCGTCTCCCCCGCCGGGAGGAAGTAGCTGTCCCCCCGGTCATGGAAGGTCCCCTCCGCCATGATCTCTCCGCAGAATGGGCAGTTCATAGCCGCTCCTCCTTTCAAAAGGGGCATTTCCGTGAGGTGCGTGTTTCGTAGGGGCCGCCTTCGGCGGCCCTCTGGCTTCCCCTGGGGGAAGCTGTCGAGCGAAGCGAGCCTGATGAGGGGAACGGCAAAGGGCTTTGCCCTATCCTGGCCGAGGCTGCCCGTACCCTCTCACGTTTCCCTCATCCGCCCCCTTCGGGGGCACCTTCCCCCAGGGGAAGGCTGAGTGCGCACATCGT
>CALXGD010000073.1 GCA_944387745.1 uncultured Oscillospiraceae bacterium | reverse complement strand
TCTGCATGCCCGCGTGCTTGGCCAGCCGCAGCCGGGCCGACCACACGGCGGGGATGGTGCCGTTGCCCCGCAGGCCCATGCCGATGGCCTCGGTGAGGCAGTTCATGGAGTTGGCGGTGTACATGCCAGAGCAGGAGCCGCAGGTGGGACAGGCACAGTTCTCGTACTCCTCCACCCCTTCCTCGTCCAGCTTGCCGGCGTAGTAGGCGCCCACGGCCTCGAACATGTGGGAGAGGCAGGTGCGGCGGCCGTTGTTCATGGTGCCTGCCAGCATGGGACCGCCGGAGACGAAGATGGTGGGGATGTTCACCCGGGCGGCGGCCATGAGCAGGCCGGGCACATTCTTGTCGCAGTTGGGGATCATCACCAGGCCGTCGAACTGGTGGGCCAGGGCCATGGCCTCAGTGGAGTCGGCGATCAGGTCCCGGGTCACCAGGGAGTACTTCATGCCCACGTGGCCCATGGCGATGCCGTCGCACACGGCGATGGCGGGGAACTCCACCGGGGTGCCCCCGGCGGCCCGGATGCCGGCCTTGACAGCCTCGGCGATCTTGTCCAGGTTCATATGGCCGGGGACAATCTCATTAAAGGAGCACACCACGCCGATGAGGGGACGCTCCAGCTCCTCCTTGGTGTAGCCCAGGGCGAAGAGCAGGGAGCGGTTGGGGGCGGCGGGCACCCCCTTCTTGATGACGTCGGAACGCATAGTAGAAAGGACCTCCTCACAGATTTTATTTGTCCGGTCCGCCCTCCCCGTGGAGAGACGGCCTGAAATCAGTTGTCTGATTTCTCTTGCATTGTCTGACTATATAGTATAAGATAGTGGTGAGGATGTCAAGAGGACTTTTCTCTTTATATAAAAGGTTCCGCCCCAGGGGACGGCGGACATGCTAAAAAAGATGCCTCCGCTGTGGGGAAAAGGAGCGACGGATATGTCCAAACAGAATCTGTCCCAGCAGACGGCCCAGCGCCTGTACACGGACATTGTGGTGGAGCGGCAATTCCAGCCCGGGGAGAAGCTGCCTAACGAGCTGGACCTGGCCAAACGGCTTGGGGTGAGCCGGGCCACCCTCCGGGAGGCCATCCGCACTCTGGCGGATCAGAGGGTGCTGGAGGTGCGCCGGGGCAGGGGCACCTTTGTGCCGAAGGAGACGGAGGGACAGGAGGACTTTGGCTTCTCCCAGCTGGACCGGGTGAAGGGCCGGCTCCGGGACCTGTTTGAGCTGCGCTCCATCTTTGAGCCCTGCACCGCGGCCCTGGCCTGCCGCCGGGCCTCGCCGGAGGAGTTGGAGGATATTCTAAAAAAGGGCGCGGCGGTGGAGGCCTGCATCCGGGCGGGCCGGGACCGCACTCAGGCGGATCAGGCCTTCCACACCGCCATCGTCCGGGCGGCCCACAACGAGTTTCTCCTACGGCTGCTGCCCATGATCCACCAGGCGGTGTCCACCGCCGTGGAGCGGGCAGAGGGGAGGGAGCAGCTTGCGGAGGACACCCTCCGGGACCACGCCCTGCTGCTGGAATTTCTGAGAAAGCGGGACGGGGAGGGGGCGGAGCACGCCATGGCCATCCACATGCGCCGGAGCATGGACATTATGGGGCTGGAGGAGCCCTAAAGGGAGGCAGTCGGATATGATTTGGACTGTGAAACACTGGAGCGAGCTCACCCTGGATGAGCTCTACGATCTGCTGGCCGCCAGGACGGCGGTTTTTGTGGTGGAGCAGCACTGCCCCTATCAGGAGCTGGACGGCCTTGACCGGGGGGCCTGGCACGTGTTTGTCCGGGATGGGGCGGGACAGATCGCCGCCTGTCTGCGGGTGTTTCAGGTGGACCTGGACACGGCCCGCATCGGCCGGGTGATCACCGTCCCCGCCCACCGGGGGACTGGGCTGGGGGGTGAGCTGCTCCAGCTGGGCATCGGGACGGCCTGGGAAAAGACCGGTGCCCGGCGGATTCTGCTGGACGCGCAGACCTACGCCCAGGGCTTTTACGGGAAGGCGGGATTTCGGCGCACAGCCCGCCCGGAGTTTTTGGAGGACGGCATCCCCCATGTGGAGATGGAGCTGGAGCGAAGCGGGCCCTGAGCGCCTAAAGGGCCGGATACCGCCTGTGGGCCGCCGCGCCGGAAGTCCGGGGCGGCGCTTTTTTTACTTGTACCATTTCCTAAAACTATGTTATAATATCCTTTGATATTGCCGCGATATGGCCCTTGGACAGAAGGGTGGAGGAGAAAGGAGGCGGCCGAACATGCGATACGAGACCTGGAACGTGGCGCGCCCCTGTCCGGAGGGCTGCGCCCGGCTGGAGCAGGGCGGAATTCCCCATCTGCTGGCCGCCGTCCTGTCTGCCCGGGGCATGACGGACCGAGAGCAGGTCCTCAGACTGCTCACCCCTGGAGAAGAGCCTCTGCTGGACCCCATGCTGCTGCGGGATATGGACCGGGCGGTGCAGCGGGTCCTTCGGGCGCTGGAGAAGCGGGAGACGGTGGCAGTGTACGGGGACTACGACGTGGACGGCATCAGTGCCACCTGTCTGCTCACCGACTGCCTCACCCGGCTGGGCGGGCGGGTGCTCCCCTATATCCCGGACCGGCTGGAGGAGGGCTATGGCCTCAACCGGGAGGCGGTCCTCTCCTTGGCCCAGCGGAAGGTCACCCTCATTGTGACGGTGGACTGCGGCATCACCGCCTCCCAGGAGGTGGAGCTGGCCCGGGAGCTGGGCATTGACGTGGTGATTACCGACCACCACGAGTGCAAGGAGAGCCTGCCCCGGGCTGCGGCGGTGGTGGACCCCCGCCGGCCCGACTGCCCCTATCCCTTCAAGGGGCTGGCCGGGGTGGGAGTGGCTCTGAAGCTGGCCATGGCCATCGCAGGGCCCGACCGGGCGGCCCAGGTGTTTCGGGACTATGCGGACCTGGCGGCGGTGGGAACTGTAGCCGACGTGATGCCCATGACCGGGGAGAACCGCACCATCGTCCAGGCGGGGCTGTCCGCCCTGGCGCACCCCAAGCGGGTGGGCCTGAAGCAGCTGATGGAGGAGGCCGGCCTGGGGGACAAGCCGGTGACCACTGTGACCATTGGCTATACCCTGGCCCCCCGGATCAACGCGGCGGGGCGGCTGGGCCGGGCCGGGCTGGCCGCCGAGCTGCTGCTCACCCGGGAGCCGGGGCGGGCGGCGGCACTGGCTCAGGAGCTGTGCGCCCTGAACCGGGAGCGGCAGGCCATCGAGTGCGACATTTTTCAGGAGTGCGTCCAGCAGCTGGAGCGCCGGCCTCAATCCGGCATGATTCTGCTCTCGGATCAGAGGTGGCATCAGGGAGTGGTGGGCGTCGTGGCCTCCCGCCTGACGGAGGAGTACTCCTGCCCGGCGTTTATCATCTGCCTGGATCAGGGGATCGGAAAGGGCTCCTGCCGCTCCTGGGGGGAGATCAATCTGTTCCAGCTCCTCTCCCAGTGCAGAGACCTGCTGGAGGAATTCGGGGGCCACGCCATGGCCGCCGGCTTCACTGTAAAGGAGGAGAATGTTCCGGCCCTAGACCGGCGGCTGCGCCAGCTGGTGCTGGAACAGCAGGGAGAGGGGAAGTGGTCCTCCGCCCTGGAGATTGACGCGGCGGTGGTTCCCCAGGAGCTCACTGTGGAGGCGGTGGAAGCCCTGGACGCTCTGGAGCCCTGTGGGGAGGGCAACTCTAGGCCGGTGCTGGTCCTCACCGGGGCCCATGTGCTCACTGCCACCCAGGTGGGACGGGGGCGGCATCTGAAGCTGCGCCTGGAGGCCAGGGGCGTCACCCTGGAGGCCATCTTCTTCTCGGTGGACGGGAGCGAGCTGGGCCTCACCCCCGGCTGTCGGGTGGACGTGGCCTTCTACCCTCAGATTAACGATTTCCGGGGGATGCGCTCGGTACAGCTGCAGGTGGTGGACCTGCGCCACGCCCTCACCCGGGCCCAGATGGAGCAGTCTATCTATGAGAAATACCGGCGGGGGGAGGTCCTCACCTCCAGAGAGGCCCGCTCCCTCCTGCCCACCCGGACGGAGTTTGTCTGCCTATGGCGGTATCTGGAGCGCCAGTGCGCCGGGCGGCTGACCATGGAGGACACGGTGGCCCGCATCACCCGCGGCTCTGCCCGCTCCGGCCGGCAGACGGAGCGGCCTGACCATGTGCTGGTGTGCCTGGAGGTGATGGAAGAGCGGGGCCTCATCTCCCTGGAGCGGCAGGCCGACCGGCTGCAGATCACCCTGCGCCGGCTGGAGCACAAGGTGGACCTGAACGCCTCATCCATCCTGCGCCGCCTGCGGGAGGCCACACAGGAAAATTAGGAATGAGGAATTGGCCGCCTCTGGTGCCTGCCTCCAATTTCTAATTTCTCATTCCTAATTTGTCAGAAGGTGATCGTATGGATCCAATCTTAGAGCGCTATCAGGCATTAGAGGACAAAGTGGTCTCCTATACGCCAAATTTAAATACTAAGCGCCTCTATGAGGCCTTTACCTATGCGGACACGGCCCACCACGGCCAGCTCCGCAAGAGCGGCGAGCCCTATATCATCCACCCCCTGGCGGTGGCCGATATTGTGGCTGACCTGGGATTGGACGTAGATTCGGTGATCGCCGCCCTGCTCCACGACTGCATTGAGGACACCGACGCCACCCACGAGGAGATTGCCAAAAAATTCGGAAACTCCGTGGCTGAGCTGGTGGAGGGCGTCACCAAGCTGACCCGGGTGCAGTATGTCTCCAAGGAAGAGGAACAGATGGAGAACCTGCGGAAGATGCTCATGGCCATGGCCCACGACATCCGGGTGATCCTCATCAAGATCTGCGACCGGCTCCACAACATGCGCACCATGGAGTACCAGTCTCCCAAGAAGCAGCGGGAGAAGAGCCTGGAGACCATGGAGATCTATGCCCCTCTGGCCCACCGCCTGGGCATGCAGAAGCTGAAGTGGGAGCTGGAGGACCTGTCCCTGCGGTACTTGGACCCCATCGGCTATAAGGAGATCGAGGACGAGATGGCCAAGCGCTCCGCCGCCCACGAGGAGTTTTTGGCCTCCATTCAGATGCGGATCCAAAGGCGTATGGACCAGGAGGGCATCCGCTGTAAGGTCTACGGCCGGGTGAAGCACACCTACTCCATTTACCGGAAGATGTTCGCCCAGAACAAGACCCTGGATGAGATCTTTGACCTGTACGCCTTCCGGGTGATCGTGGACGACATCCCAGAGTGCTACAACGTGCTGGCCTGCATCCACGACATGTTCACGCCGGTGCTGGGCCGCTTTAAGGACTATATCGGCACCCCCAAGCCCAACAT
>CALXGD010000072.1 GCA_944387745.1 uncultured Oscillospiraceae bacterium | reverse complement strand
GGAAGGAGAAGCGGCCCGAGGGCTCCTATACCACCTACCTGTTTGAAAAGGGCCTGGACAAGATTTTGAAGAAGGTGGGGGAGGAGTGCACCGAGGTGATCATCGCCGCCAAGGACCGGGACCACAGGGAGACGGTGTACGAGATCGCCGACCTGGCCTACCATGTGATGGTCCTCATGGTGGAGGCGGGGATCTCCCTGGATGAGGTGAGGGCGGAGCTGGCCAGCCGCCACGTCATCGACCACAAGGTGAAGCAGGAGAAGATGGCCTCCGATCACATGTAAAGCGGCAAAAGAGCGAGAGAAAAGGAGAGCGAGTCCATGATTCTGGCGGACTATCACACCCACTCCACCCTGGACGACGGAAAGAGCACTTTGGGAGAGATGGCGGAAGCGGCTTGGGCCATGGGGCTGGAGCGCTTCGGCTTCTCCGGCCACAGCTACTGTCCCGGCCAGGAGGACTTTTGCCTCCCCAAAGAGAAGGTGGCGGAATATCAGGAGACCGCCCGCGCCCTACAGCGTGAGTATGAGGGCCGGATGGAGATTTTTGTGGGGATGGAGCTGGACTTTTACGGGGAAAAGCCGGAGGGGCTGGACTATATCATCGGCTCGGTCCACAACCTGGCCCTGGACGGGGCGTTCCGAGCTGTAGATGAGAGTCCGGAAATCAGCCGCCAGACGGTAAATGAGTTTTTTGGCGGAGATTGGTATCGCTACACGGATGCCTACTTCGACCTGGTGGCCCAGCTGCCAGAGCGGACGGGGTGCAGCTGGATCGGCCACTTCGACCTGGTGTCCAAGTTCAACCAGCGAGATCCGCGGTTTGACGAGGAGAGCCCACGGTATCTCCGCCGGGCGCTGGAGGTGCTGGAGCACCTGACGAAACAGAGGATGTGCTTTGAGGTAAACACCGGGGCCATCACCCGGGGCTATCGGACAGTGCCCTACCCCGCGAAAACCATGCTCCGCCGTCTGCGGGAGATGGGGGGAGAAGTGATCCTCACCTCCGACGCCCACCACGCCTCCCACCTGTGCGGCAGCTTTTCAGAGGCGGAAAGCCTTGTGAAGGAGATTGGCTTTACCCATGTGAACATCTGGACCCGGGACGGCTTTCAAGCCGTAGGTCTGGGGGAATAGGAGGAATTTTGGTGCGGCTGCAAGTGGCAATTTTTGATGCGGAGGGCGCTCTGCTGGACGGCGGAGGGAGCCCCCTGCCGGGGGTGGAGCGCTGCCTCTCTTTGATGAAGATGGAAGATGTATGGATGTACCTGGTGTGTGACGGGGACCCGGCCCCGGCGCGGGCAGCCCTGGAGGGGGCCAACCTGTGGCGCTTCTTCCGGGGCATGATCTCCGCCGCCGAGCACGGGGGAGACCCTCTGGACCCGGAGCTGTACGAAAAAACCGTGCGCCGCCTGCGTACCGCCAAGCAGGCCACCCTGGTGGTCACAGCCCGTGAGGAGCTGCTGCGCGCCCTGAAACCAGACGGCTTCTTCGTGGCCCTGGTAGGGGAGGGGCACGGCCCGGAGGCGGCGGTACTGGCGGACGAGGTGATCTCCAGCTATGAGGAGATGACGCTCTGAATCCCCGCGTTCCTGGCAGGGATGGGCATAAAAATGGACCGGTCGCGGGACCGGTCCATTTTTGTACGCAGAAACAGAAAACAGTCAGTGGTTGCCGGAGCAGCCGTGCTTATCCTCGCCGCAGGAGCCGCTGTGACACTCGTGTCCCTCCTCGTGGTGGTGGGCGCACTGGGTGTCTGGGTCATAGGAGAGGGCGCCAGCCAGCAGGGCCGCCACGGCCTGGTCCGCACCGCCGGTAACGCCGGGGTAGAGGGCGATCCCTGCCTCCGCCAAAGCAGTCCGGGCGCCCGCGCCGATGCCGCCGCAGATGAGGGTGTCCGCCCCGTGGCTCTGGAGGAAGCCCGCCAGGCCCCCGTGGCCGCTGCCCACGGCGCTGACCACCTGGGAGGCAGTTACTTTGCCGTCAGCCACGTCGTACAGCTTAAACTGCTCGCAGTGGCCAAAGTGCTGAAACACCTGACCATTTTCATAAGTTACCGCGATTTTCATGGGAAAACACCTCGAATATTATGATACGTTTATTGTACACCAATTCTTTGGAAAAGCAAGGGGGCAATTCATAGGGAAGTACCGCCTTTCAGCAGAGCAGCGGGTATCTCTCCCCTTGGAGGAACTCTCCCATTGTGGTACAATAAGATAGAAAGAAACAGAAGGAGGACGACCATGAACGAAAAAGAAGTTGCCGAGCTGCGCCGCCGCTTCCGCCAGGACCGCGGCGGAATCTCCCATGTGCGGGGATGTTATGTGAATGAAAACCGGGAGATTGTCTCCCAGTTCGACCAGTCTCTGGGGGTGATGACCCAGGAGGAGAATGAGAAGCTGCTGGCTCTTCTGCGGCGCACCCTCACCGGGACGCTGAACAAGAATCTGCTGGACATCACCTTTGCCACCCAGCAGGTGGTCCACGGGGCGGAGCATAAGCGGCTGATGGATCTGCGGGCCTCGGAGCTGAAGGACGAGGAGGCGGTGCAGGCCCTGTTTCAGGCCATGATCCAGTCCCTGGACCTGGAGGGGAACTACATGATCCTCCTGGCCCACGACGCCTACGACGTGCCCTATCGGGGGCGGGACGGAGAGGACCTGGAGGACGCATCTGAGCAGGTGTTCTCCTATATTTTGTGTGCCGTCTGTCCCGTGAAGCTCACCAAGCCCGCCCTCAGTTACCGGGTCCAGGAGGGGGAGTTCCACGCCAGCACTCCGGACTGGGTGGTGGCTCCGCCAGAGCTTGGGTTTTTGTTTCCCGCCTTTGACGACCGCAGCGCCAACATCTACGACGCCCTCTACTACACCAAGGGGACGGAGAATGTCCATGAGGGGCTGATTGCCGCCGTCTTTTCTGCCCCCGCCCCCATGCCTGCCGCCCTTCAGCAGGACGGATTCCATACGGTGCTGGGGGAGTCCCTGGAGGAGGACTGCTGCCTGCCGGTGGTGCAGGCGGTCCACGACCAGCTGTGCGGTCTCATGGAGGACCACAGGGAGAGCCGAGACCCGGAGCCCCTCACCATCGGCAAGGGTGAGATCAAGCAGGCCCTGTCCGCCCAGGGGGTAAGCCAGGAGCACATCCAGGCCTTTGAGCGGCGTTACGACGAGACCTTTGGACCGGATGCCCAGCTGAGCCCCCGGAACCTGGTGGACCCCAAGAAGCTGGAGCTGAAAACTGCCGATGTGACCATCCAGGTGAGCCCTGACCGCAGCGACCTGGTCCAGACCAAGATCCTCAACGGAGTGAAGTACATCCTGGTCCGGGTGGAGGAGGGCGTGGAGCTCAACGGGGTGCCGGTGCAAATTTTGGAGTGAGATGCGTCCAAAATATCCGGGGCGCAGGGCCGTCCCCAGATGGGGAACGGCCCTGCGCCAGGTTATGGGGGCGGCGTCTGTCCAGAATGGTGATGTACCTGGTCCCGCAGCTGTGTCGTCTCCGGGGAAGTCACCTCCTGGTCTCTCTGTCTATGACACGGTGGGGCCGGGAGCTTTGCTGTAAAAAATGGCCGCCCGCAGGCGGCCATTTTGACAGCAGGATTTCATTCAACATTTCGTTCAACGCCCAATTTCATTTTGCGCGTCCAGGTTCAAAATTTTGCCGCTCCCGCCCCACAGGGGGGCGGGAACACACAAAAGCATGGGAACTAATTCAAAAAGTCCTTCAGCTTTTTGCTTCTGGAGGGGTGTCTCAGCTTCCGCAGAGCCTTGGCCTCGATCTGGCGGATGCGCTCCCGGGTGACGTTGAACTCCTTGCCTACCTCCTCCAGGGTGCGGGTGCGGCCGTCCTCAATGCCGAAGCGCAGCTTGAGCACCTTCTCC
>CALXGD010000071.1 GCA_944387745.1 uncultured Oscillospiraceae bacterium | reverse complement strand
CCGCGTCCTGGGGGAAGTTCCGCACCACGGCATAGGCCGCGGACTGGGGAGGCAGGGAGCGGGTGGACACCGGGCTGTGGTGGACATAGACCGACTCGCCCACCTCCAGGTCGGCGGGGTCGGAGGCGACATAGTTGCCGCTGTCGATCCACACGGTGCTGGAGGAAATGTTCATCACATAGTCCCCCTGGGCCTCAGAGGTCAGGTGCAGGCGGGTGACGGTTCCGTCCTCCTCCCGGTCGATGGCCAGAATCTGGCCGTAATACAGTACGCTGTCGGGCATGGTCTCCTCCTGGACCAGGACGGTCTCATTCTGGCTGCCGGTGGCGGGCTCGGCAGCCACGGCGGGCAGGACTGC
This sequence comes from uncultured Oscillospiraceae bacterium, assembly GCA_944387745.1. The sequence goes on along the minus strand of CALXGD010000071.1, from coordinate 2,451 downwards.
GGCACACAACAGGGCGCCGCTCACCAGCAGGGCGGATAAGGTACGTTTCATGGTCAACACTCCTTTTTGCAGTGGGGAATTTTCCCGTCTGTTCATATAGACGACCCAAACTGAAAAAGGTTCCCGCCTCCAGGGAATTTTTTTGCGGCCTATACAGAGATGTTTTCCAGTTCCCGCTCATAGGCCTCGGCGGTCTGGGCGTTGAAGCACACGAAGGTGACTTCCGGACCATCTGGGTGTTCCGTCAGAAAGCGGCGCACCGTCTTTACCGCGATATGAGTGGCCTCCTCCAGGGGGTAGTGGTACACCCCTGTGCTGATGGCCGGGAAGGCCATCGTCTGGCACCCCAGCTCCAAGGCCAGCTCCAGGGAGTTCTCATAGCAGTTCGCCAGCAGCCCGGCCTCCCCGTGCCCGCCTCCGTGCCACACGGGGCCCACTGTGTGGATCACATACTTGGCGGGCAATCTGTAACCACGAGTGGCCTTGGCCTGCCCAGTCGGACAGCCCTGGAGGGTCCGGCACTCAGCTAGCAGCTCCGGCCCTGCGGCCCGGTGGATGGCCCCGTCTACCCCGCCGCCCCCCAGCAGGGAGTTGTTGGCGGCATTGACAATGGCGTCCACCTGCAATTTAGTGATATCTCCAGTGACAACGTGCAGTTTCATGGAACAGACCTCCAATCTGTTTTTCTGCCTCTAGTGTACCACAGATGTCCAGCTGAAACAAAAAAATTCTCTCTCACAGCCGCAGCTGGGTAAGAGCCGTTTTGTCTGATGTAAGAGGACGGCCAGATGGGCATATAAAAGACAGGCCCCTGCCGCCTCGTGGCAAGAGCCTGTCTCTTTGTGTCTAATCTATCTCTTAGACTCCATCAGTTCCGCCCCTTCCGCGGCTGAAGGGCTCCCGACCAGCTCCCTCTTTTTCTGGGTAAGGAGTACTCCGGCGCACAGGGCGGTAAAGGGGGCTACCGTCACCAGGCCGAAGGAGCCGATCACCGTGTGGATAATCTCCGCCGCCACATACTTGTAGTTCAGAATGTGGTCGATGGGGGTGCCCTGGGCCATAAAGACCATGAGCAGGGCGATATAGCCCCCGGAGTAGGCGAAGAGCAGGGTGGTGGTCATGGTGCCCATGGCTGCCCGGCCCACGTTCAGGCCGGAGCGGGCCGTCTCCTTCCAGTCCAGGTCAGGGCGCTTCTCCACCACCTCATAGACGGCGGAGGTGATGTCCACGGACAGGTCCATCACCGCGCCGGAGGCCCCAATGAAGATGGAGGCCATAAAAATCTGGGTCAGGTTCAGATGGGCGTAGCCGGAGTAGAGCAGGCTCTCCGAGTTGGTCATCACCGCCCCGTGGATGCGGAACAGGTCGGTAAACAGCACCCCCAGCACGCAGGTAACTAAAATTCCCAAAAAGGAGCCGGACACCGCCGCCCAGCACCGGCGGTCAAAGCCGTACACCAGGGCAATGATAATGAGGGTGAGAAACAGGGTAATGGCCAGCCCCACCCAGATGGGGTTCCACCCCTTCAGGTACAGGGGAACCAGCACTTTCCAGAGGGTCAGCACCGTCAGGGCGAAGGAGGCAATGGCCCGCACCCCGGTGCGCCCGGCGAAGAGGATCAAGAACAGGGCGAAGCCAATGGCCATCAGCGCCTCCCAGCCCAGGCGGTAGTGGTCGGTCATGGTCACGTTGGTGATCGTCTCCCCGTCGTGGCTGACCACGATCTGGGCCCGGTCGCCGGGGGAAAACAGCTTGTCCTGCTCCAGGGAGCCGTTGAGCAGGTTGATTCCGGTGACAATTTGGCCCTCAAAGGCGCCGTCTAAAATTTCCAGCTCGCAGCGCTGCTCGCCGGAGCGCACCAGGCCGGTGTCCACAATGGTGGAGTCGTCCACCGACAGTACCTGGGCAGTACACCGCTCCGCCTCCTGGTAGAGCAGCGCCCCCTCAAAGCCGGTGGGCAGGAAAATCAGAACAAGAATCGCCAGCAGGCAGACCAGCACCGGGGCGTGGTAGCGCAGGGACTGGGACGTCAGCAGGTTGTGCATAGACGGGTACTCCTTTGCTTGGTAAAGTTTTTGGTCCCTCACAGCAAGAACCAGCCTGCCAGCAGCATGGCGGTAAAAATGGCGTCCGGAATGACCAGCCACAGCGGGGAGACACGATTCAGCCGCATTGCGGGACACACCTCAATTCACAGTGATACATAAGACAACCACACAGCCCGCCTCTGACAGAGACGGGCCTGTGGTTGAGAAAAGAAGGAAGTTGGAGAATATCAGGGTCAGGCGATGCCCAGCAGGGCAGCCATCTTCTCGTACACCTGGGTGTTGTCGTAGTAGCCATTGAAGGTGTCGGCGCCCACACCCTGGGCCAGCACGGCTACAGGCAGTCCGGTGTGGCTGTAGGAGGTGAAGGAGATGCCGGACTTGTTGTTGATGATGTGGGTGATGG
>CALXGD010000070.1 GCA_944387745.1 uncultured Oscillospiraceae bacterium | reverse complement strand
AAAGAAACCGGCCGCTATGAGATCAGCCAGCGGGTGAAGGACAAGCTCCAGAAGCTGCTGTTCGGCTACTGCTGCGACGACAGAGAGACAGCCCGAGTGATCGCCGCTGTCTATCAGAAATACAGCTATCTGATCGATCCCCATACGGCGGTGGGCTTCTCCGCCCTGGAGCAGTACCGGAAGGAGACCGGGGACGAGACCCCCTGTGTCATCGCCTCCACTGCCAGCCCCTTCAAGTTCTGTGACAGCGTCCTGACCGCGCTGGGCGTGACGGAGCAGGCACAGGGCCTGGATATTCTGGACCAGCTCAGCCAGGTGACGGGGGAGCCAGTGCCGGCCCCTCTGGCCTCCCTCCGGGACAAGCAGCCCCGGTTCCAGGAGACGGTGGAGAAGGAGCACATGGCGGACGCGGTGTGGGAGATGCTGAAATAAGACAAAGGAGCTGCGTCTATGGCCCTGTATGCCATTGGAGATACCCACCTTTCCCTGGGGGCGGATAAGCCCATGGATGTGTTCGGCGGGAGATGGTCCGGGTATGTGGACAAGCTGCGGGAGGGCTTCTCCGCCCTGGGTCCGGAGGACACGGTGATCCTGTGCGGGGATCTTTCCTGGGGCATGAGCCTGGAACAGGCCAGGGAGGACTTCGCCTTTCTGGACTCCCTGCCCGGGGGGCGAAAGATCCTGCTGAAGGGGAACCACGACTACTGGTGGACCACCGCCGCAAAAATGGAGCGCTTTTTTGTCGAAAATGGCTTCTCCACCCTGGAGCTGCTGCACAACAACTGCCGTCTGTACGGGGAGCTGGCCCTGTGCGGCACCCGGGGCTGGTTCTATGAGGAGGACCGGGGGGAGCACAGCGCTAAGATCTTCAACCGGGAGCTGATTCGGCTGGAGACCTCCCTGAAAGCGGCGGGAGAGCGGGAGAAATTCTGCTTTCTCCACTATCCGCCCCTGTATCAGGGCTACCGGTGCCAGGAGATCCTGGACCTGCTGGAGCGCTACCGAGTGAGCCGGTGCTATTACGGCCATCTCCACGGGGGGAGCCACCGCCTAGCCTTCTCCGGGACCCTGGGAGGGGTGGAGTACCGCCTGATTGCGGCAGACTACCTGGGCTTCCAGCCGGAAAAAATCTTAGAGTCCTGAAAAATTCCCAGAGAAATGCGAAAAATAGGCTGGTCAAACGGACCGGTATCTGGTAAAATACCGTTTTGAAAGTATACGGCGCGGCGAGCAGTACGGACAAGGAACATCCCGTGCCCACAGGAGGAAAAAATACATGAAGGTCACCAACGTTGAAAAGAAAGAAAACAGCACTGTGGAGCTGACCATCCAGGTAGAGCCTGAGGCCTTTGAAGCTGCGGTACAAAAGGCATATCTGAAAAACCGCAAGAACATCCTGGTCCCCGGCTTCCGGAAGGGCAAGGCCCCCCGCAAGATTATCGAGGGGATGTACGGCGCCAACGTGTTCTATGAGGACGCCATCGATGATGTCTACCCCGCCGCCTATGAGGAGGCTGTGAAGGAGCAGAATCTGGAGGATATGGGCCACCCTGTCATGGACATCGTGGAGGTCAACAAGGAGAAGGGCCTCATTTTCACCGCCCTGGTCTCCGTCCGCCCCGAGGTCACCTTGAAGGCGTACAAGGGCCTCACCGCCCCCAAGGCCGAGGTGAATGTCACCGACGAGGACATCGAGAATGAGCTCCAGCCCTATATCCGCCGGGCCACCCGCCTGGTGACCTCTGAGCGGGAGGCCCGCATGGGCGATACCGCCGTCATCGACTTCGAGGGCTTTGAGGACGGCAAGCCCTTTGAGGGTGGCAAGGGGGAGGACTACAGCCTGGAGATCGGCTCCGGCTCCTTTGTCCCCGGCTTTGAGGATCAGCTCATCGGCCTGAAGGCCGGCGATGAGAAGGATCTGGACATCACCTTCCCCCAGGACTACGTGCCCGACCTGGCCGGCAAGCAGGTGGTCTTTAAAGTGAAGGTGAAGGAGGTCAAGGAGCCCCAGATCCCCGAGGTGGACGACGAGTTCGCCAAGGACGTGTCCGAGTTTGAGACCCTGGCCGACTTCAAGAAGGATCTGGGGGAGAAGCTGAAGGACCGCCGCACTGCCGAGGCTCAGAACGACTTTGAGAGCGCCGTCATGGATCAGCTCATTGATAACTTGGAGGCGGACATCCCCGACGGCATGGTGGAGACCCAGCTGGACAAAATCATGGACGAGTATGCCATGCGCATGTCCGGCCAGGGCATGTCCATGGACGAGTACCTGAAAATGATGGGTATGACCCCCGAGATGCTCCGCGCCTCCGCTAAGCCCTCCGCCCTGCGCCAGGTAAAGACCCAGCTGGCCCTGGAGGCCGTGGCCGCCGCCGAGAAGCTGGAGGTCACCGACGAGGAGTGCGAGGCCGAGGTCAACAAGCTCTCCGAGCAGTACAAGCTCACCCCCGAGCAGGTGAAGGCCGCCGTCTCTGTGGATGCCCTGAAGCAGGACCTGCTGCTCCAGAAGGCCTCTAAGCTGGTGGTGGACGAGGCCAAGGTGGGGGAGGCTCCCAAGAAGGAGGAGCCCGCCGCTGAGGAGAAGCCCAAAAAGACCTCCCGGAAGAAGAAAACCGAGGAGGCTGCTGGGGAAGAGGGCGAGGAGAAGCCCAAGCGCACCCGCAAAAAGAAGGCGGAGGACGAGGGCGCCGAGGAGCCCAAGGCTGAGTGAATGTTTGACGCGACCCGGGGCGGCTGAGGCCGTCCCGGGCGGATTTACACTGTGGGAGAGGGCGGCTTCCGCCTAATTTCCGCAGAAATTGGAATCATGTTTCCGTTTGACGGGCATACTTTGGTATCACCGTCTAAAAAAGGAGTATTGCTTATGAGCCTAGTTCCCTATGTAGTGGAGCAGACCAACCGGGGGGAGCGGTCCTACGACATCTTCTCCCGCCTGCTCGACGACCGCATCATCTTCCTGTCCGAGGAGGTCAACGACACCACCGCCTCCCTGGTGGTGGCCCAGCTGCTGTATTTGGAGAGTCAGGACCCGGACAAGGACATCCAGTTTTACATCAACAGCCCCGGCGGCTCCGTCACGGCGGGCATGGCCATCTATGACACCATGCAGTATGTAAAGTGCGACGTGTCCACCATCTGCATCGGCCTGGCCGCCTCCATGGGGGCCTTCCTGCTCTCCGCCGGCGCCAAGGGCAAGCGCTTTGCCCTGCCCAACTCGGAGATTATGATCCACCAGCCCTCTGCCGGCACCCAGGGGCAGATCACTGACATGGCCCTCCACCTGAAACGCCTGGAGGTGGTCAAGGCCCGCATGAACCGCATCCTGGCTGCTAACACCGGCAAGAGTGTGGAGCAGGTCACCGCCGACTGCGAGCGTGACAACTTTATGACCGCCCAGGAGGCCCTGGAGTATGGTCTCATCGATAAGGTCATCGAGAAGCGCTGACCCCGGAGGGGGAGCGCCTGCGCAGGGACGGCCTTCGGCCGCCTGCGCATACGCAGGCAGATTCAGAACGGGCGGCCGCAGACCGCCCCTGCAGTCCCCCTACCGCTGAAACAGTGAGGTAAGAATTCATGGCAAAAAATGACGAGAAGCGCGCCATCCGCTGCTCCTTCTGCGGCAAGCACCAGGATCAGGTCCGCCGGCTCATCGCCGGCCCAGGCGCCTATATCTGCAACGAGTGCGTCCAGCTGTGCATGAGCATCCTGGAGGATGAGGACGATCTGGTTGAGTCCGTCCCCTCCAGAGAGATTCCAGACGCGATTCCCACGCCCAAGGAGATTCACGCCGTTCTGGACCAGTATATCATCGGCCAGGAGCACGCCAAGGTGGCTCTGTCCGTGGCGGTCTACAACCACTATAAGCGCATCTACTTCGGCGGGGGAGAGGACGTGGAGCTCCAGAAGAGCAACATCCTCCTCATGGGTCCCACCGGCTGCGGCAAGACCCTGTTCGCCCAGACCCTGGCCCGTGTGCTGAAGGTGCCCTTCGCTATTGCCGACGCCACCACTCTGACGGAGGCGGGCTACGTGGGCGACGATGTGGAGAATATCCTCCTGCGGCTGGTGCAGGCCGCCGACTACGACATCGAGCTGGCGGAGCGGGGCATCATCTATATCGATGAGATGGACAAGATCGCCCGGAAGAGCGAGAACACCTCCATCACCCGAGATGTGTCCGGCGAGGGAGTACAGCAGGCCCTGCTGAAAATTCTGGAGGGCACTGTGGCCAATGTGCCCCCCCAGGGGGGGCGGAAGCACCCCCACCAGGAGTTTATTCAGATCGACACGAAAAACATCCTCTTCATCTGCGGCGGCGCCTTCGAGGGGATTGACAAGATCATTGAGAACCGCCTGGACAAGCGCTCCCTGGGCTTTGGGGCGGAGATTCAGAGCAAGAAGGACCGGAACGTGGGCGAGCTGCTGAAGGAGATCCAGCCCCAGGACCTGCTGAAGTTTGGCATCATCCCCGAGCTGGTGGGCCGCCTGCCCGTTATTACCACCCTCCAGTCCCTGGACCGGAAGCAGATGGTGCAGATCCTCACCGAGCCCAAAAACGCCCTGGTGAAGCAGTACCAGAAGCTGCTGGAGTACGACAACGTGGATCTGGAGTTCACCCAGGAGGCCCTGGAGGCGGTGGCCGATCGGGCGGTGGACCGGGGAATTGGCGCCCGGGGCCTGCGGGCCATTTTGGAAGAGATTATGAACCAGATCATGTACGACGTGCCATCCGACCCCACCATTGCCAAGGTGACCATTACGGCCCCGTGCGTGACGGAGGGGGCCATGCCGGAGATCATTCGGGACCCCGGCCGACAGCAGCGCCCCTCCCTTGAGAAAACCAGCCTCCGTCCGGAGCGGAACGGCGGGATCCCAGGCACACACGCGGGGTAACGCCCTGGCTGCGTTTTTTCTCAAAAATTAAACAGCCCCGCGGTCCCTCCAAACGGCGGGCCGGGGCTGTTTTTCAATCTGAGGGAGTCCGCACAGATAGGGCGGCCCTCCCCAGTAAGATCCCAGAGAGGAAGTGAGAACCATGAAAAAAGAATGGACTGTAGAAGAGACTGAAACTATGCCGGTGATTGCGCTGCGGGGCCTGACGGTGTATCCCAATGTGCTCATCCACTTCGACGTGTCCCGGGAGATCTCCATTAAGGCCCTGGAGGAGGCCATGGCCTCCGGCAATCCTGTGTTTCTGGTGGGACAGCGGGACATCGCCGTGGAGCACCCGGAGGCGAAAGACCTTTACACCGTGGGCACCATCTCCACTGTGCGACAGATCCTCCGCACCCCCGGGGACAATGTGCGGGTGATGGTGGAGGGGAGCAGCCGCGGCCGCCTGATCAAGCTGCTGCGCACCGTCCCCTATCTGGAGGCGGAGGTGCAGCCCATTCAGGAGGAGAAGGCGGGGGAGAACTCCGCCAAGACAGAGGCCCTCATCCGCTCCACCTATGAGATGTTCCGACAGTATACCGAGCTGGCCCCCAAGACGGCCCCCGACCTGCTCATCAACGTGCTGGCCAGCGAGGAGCCGGGGTACATCGCCGACTTTATCGCCCAAAACATCGCCATGCGCAACAGCGACAAGCAGGCGGTGCTGGAGGAGCTGCGGCCGGTGCGCCGGCTGGAGCGGCTCTACCGCCTGCTCACCCGGGAGGTGGAGATCCTGGGCCTGGATATGGAGATCCAGAACCGGGCCCGGGAGCAGATGGCAGACAACCAGCGGGACTACTACCTGCGGGAGCAGATGAAGGCCATCCAGGCCGAGCTGGGGGAGGGCGAGGGCGGCGACTCTGAGATCGAGGAGTACCGGAAAAAAATTGCGGAGACGGCCCTTCCCGAGGAGGTTCGGAAAAAGCTGGAGAAAGAAGTGGGCCGGCTGGCCAGGCAGCGCTTCAGCTCCTCCGAGGCCGCGGTGATCTGCGGCTATCTGGACGTGTGCCTGGAGCTCCCCTGGGGAAAGAAAACCAAGGAGCGGGTGAGCGTGGAGGCGGCCCGCAAGGCCCTGGACCACGACCACTTTGGCCTGGACAAGGTGAAGGAGCGAATTCTGGAGTGCATGGCCGTCAGACAGCTGGCTCCGGAGCTGAAGGGGCAGGTGCTCTGTCTGGTGGGCCCTCCCGGTGTGGGCAAGACCTCGGTGGCCATGTCGGTGGCCCGGGCCATGAACCGGAAGTTGGCCCGTATCTCCCTGGGCGGCGTCAGCGACGAGGCAGAGATCCGGGGCCACCGAAAGACCTATGTGGGCTCCATGCCTGGGCGGATCATTGCCGCTGTCAACCAGGCGGGGAGCTGCAACCCCCTGATTCTCCTGGACGAGATTGACAAGCTGGGCCGGGACCACCGGGGAGACCCGGCTTCCGCCCTGCTGGAGGTGCTGGATGCGGAGCAGAACAGCACCTTCCGGGACAACTTCCTAGAGGTGCCCTTCGACCTGTCCGATGTGATGTTCATCACCACCGCCAACACCACCGAGACCATTCCCCGCCCTCTTCTGGACCGGATGGAGGTCATCGAGCTGCCCAGCTACACCGACGAGGAGAAGCTACAGATTGCCAAGCGCTACCTGCTGCCCAAGGAGATGAAGCGCCACGGCCTGGTCAAAAGCCAGCTGAAGGTGTCCGACGGGGCCATCCGGGAGCTGATTGTCTCCTACACCCGGGAGTCCGGTGTGCGCGTTCTGGAGCGCCGCATAGCCGCCATCTGCCGGAAGGCAGCCATGCGCCTGGTGTCCGACCCGGAGACGAAACAGGTGAAGGTCACCGACAAGGATTTGAAGGACCTGCTGGGCGCCCCCCGGTACTACCCGGAGCGCCAGGCGCTGGAGGAGCGGGTGGGCGTGGTCAACGGCCTGGCCTGGACGAGCGTGGGGGGCGAGCTGCTGGAGGTGGAGGTGAACGTGGTTCCCGGCTCCGGCAAGGTGGAGCTCACCGGCAACCTGGGGGACGTGATGAAGGAGTCCGCCCACGCGGCCCTCAGCTTCATCCGCAGCCAGGCGGACCGGCTGGGCATCCCCGCCGACTTCTATAAGGAGAAGGACATCCACGTCCACTTCCCTGAGGGGGCTGTGCCCA
>CALXGD010000069.1 GCA_944387745.1 uncultured Oscillospiraceae bacterium | reverse complement strand
CACCATCCCCGTGAAGAAGAGCCAGATCTTCACCACCGCCGCCGACAACCAGACCTCTGTTGAGGTCCACGTGCTCCAGGGCGAGCGGGAGATGGCTCAGTACAACAAGACTCTGGGCCGCTTCAATCTGGACGGCATCGCCCCCGCCCGCCGCGGCGTGCCTCAGATCGAGGTCACCTTCGACATCGACGCCAACGGCATCGTGAACGTGTCCGCCAAGGACCTGGGCACTGGCAAGGAGCAGCATATCACCATCACCTCCTCCACCAACATGTCTAAGGAGGACATTGACAAGGCCGTCAAGGAGGCCGAGCAGTTCGCCGCCGAGGACAAGAAGCAGCGGGAGGCCGCCGATGTGCGCAACCAGGCCGACCAGATGGTGTTCCAGGCGGAAAAGACTCTGGAGGATATGGGCGACAAGATCTCCTCCTCCGACAAGGCCGATGTGGAGTCCGCCCTGGGCAAGCTGAAGGAGACTCTGAAGGGCAATGACACCGAGGCTATCAAGAGCGCCACCGAGGAGCTCACCAAGGCCTTCTACGCCGTCAGCGAGAAGCTCTACCAGCAGAACGGCCAGCAGCAGCCTGGTGGCCCCGACATGGGCGGCAACTTTGGCGGCGGTCAGCAGGACAACGGCGGCTCCGGCCCCGACGTGGTGGACGCGGACTACACCGTTGTGGACGACGACAAGAAGTAAATCAGACTGCGGCGGGGCGGCGTGGAGGCCGCCCCCCTACGGGGACGTAGGGCGGGGCCTCTGTGCCCCGCCGCTTTCTGCGTAAAGAGGTGAGCAAAATGCCGGAACAGAAACGCGACTACTACGAGGTGCTGGGCGTAAGCAAGGGCGCCTCGGAGGATGAAATTAAAAAGGCCTACCGGAAATTGGCCAAAAAATACCACCCGGATATGAACCCTGGCGATAAAGAGGCGGAGGCCAAGTTTAAAGAGGTAAATGAGGCCTACAGCATCCTGTCTGATTCCGAGAAACGGGCCCGCTACGACCAGTTCGGCCACGCCGGGGTGGACCCCAACTACGGGGCCGGCGGCCCCGGCGGGGGCTTTGGCGGCTTTGATATGGGGGATCTGGATCTGGGCGACATCTTTGGCTCCTTCTTCGGCGGGGGCTTCGGCGGCTTCGGGGGGAGCTCCTCCGCCCGGCGCAATGGCCCCCAGAAGGGGGAGAGCCTGCGGGCCAGCCTGACCATCTCCTTTGAGGAGGCCGCCTTTGGCTGCGAGAAGGAGATCAACCTGACCCGCACGGAGCAGTGCGAGGCCTGCCACGGCTCGGGCGCCGAGCCGGGCACCACGGCGGAGACCTGCCCCGACTGTCGGGGCACCGGCGTGGTCCGGGTGCAGCAGCGCACCGGCGGCTTTGCCTTCTCCAGCACGGCCCCCTGCACCCGCTGTCGGGGGACGGGTAAGATCATCCCCACCCCCTGCAAGGCCTGCGGCGGCGTGGGCAGTGTGAAGAAAACCAAGCGGGTGACGGTGAGTATCCCCGCCGGCATCGACGAGGGCCAGGCGGTCTCCCTTCGGGGCCAGGGCAACGCCGGCAAGAACGGCGGCCCCGCCGGCGACCTGATTGTGGGCATCCACATCCGGCCCCACCCCCAGTTCCAGCGGGACGGCACCACGGTGCTCTATGAGCAGCCGGTGACCTTCTACCAGGCGGTGATGGGAGCCGAGCTGGAGATTCCCACCATCGACGGCAAAGTGAAATACACCCTGCCCGCCGGGACCCAGACCGGCACCACCTTCCGCCTGCGGGGGAAGGGCATCCCCGAACTCCGGGGACGTGGGCGGGGCGACCAGTATGTCACCGTCAATATCCAGGTGCCCACCGGGCTGAGCGGCGAGCAGAAGGAGGCTCTGCGGGCCTTTGCCGAGGCAATGGGGGAGGATGTCCCCGAGGAGGGCGGCTTAAAGGGCTTCTTCGACAAACATAAAAAGAAACGATAAAAAATACAGGATCTGCTGCAAAATTTTCATTGTGTACACAGGCGCTGCGGAAAGATGCTTTCGACGTGACTGCTGTGGGGCACTATGATTGCGGGAACGCTGCGGCAGATCCTGTTTGCTGTGTTATGCGGGATGAGAGCCCCCCAATTTCTGGAGTCGTGAGCAGAAAGCCCTTGTCAAGGGGAGAAAAGCTGGATATGATAGAGATAGATCAAACAGAGGAGCGGATGCAGAATGGAGCGGTTGTCCCATTTGGAGCCCAAAGCAGTCTTTCACTTTTTTGAGGCGCTGTGCGCCATTCCCCACGGCTCAGGAAATACCAAGCAGATCAGCGACTGGTGCGTCTCCTTTGCGCGGGAACGGGGACTGGAATACCACCAGGACGGGCAGAACAATCTCATCCTCATAAAGGAGGGGACCCCGGGCTATGAGGGAGCGGAGCCGGTGATCCTCCAGGGGCATATGGACATGGTGTGTGAAAAGGAGCCTGGCTGCCCCAAGGACCTGGAGCGGGAGGGCCTGGACCTGGAGACGGAGGGGGACTATATCTCCGCCCGGGGAACGACGCTGGGGGGAGACGACGGCATCGCCGTGGCCATGGCCCTGGCCCTGCTGGACTCTGACCGAATTCCCCATCCCCGGTTGGAGGTGGTGCTGACCGTGGATGAGGAGGTGGGCATGGAGGGGGCGGCCGCTCTGGACGTCTCCCCACTCCGGGGCCGGACCATGATTAACCTGGATTCGGAGGCCGAGGGGGTGTTTACCGTCAGCTGCGCCGGGGGATGCCGGACGGAATGTACTCTGCCTGTTGTCCGGGAGCCCTTCTCAGGGGAGCCCCTGTCTATCCAGCTAGGGGGACTCACAGGAGGCCATTCCGGGACCGAGATCCACTGGGGCCGGGGCAACGCAATCCTACTTCTGGGCCGGTGCCTGCGGGCAATCTCTGCCCGGACAGAGCCGCGTCTGGCCTGGGCGGAGGGAGGGGGAAAGGACAACGCCATTCCCACCGGCGCCTCTGCCCAGGTGCTAGTCCGGGACCGGACGGCGGCCCTGGACGCGGTCCAGCAGCTGGCGGAAGTCCTGCGGGAGGAGTATCGGGGCACAGACCCCGGACTGTTTCTGAAGGCGGAGCCGGGGACCTGGACGGGAGCGCCCCTGGACAAGGCGTCCACCCGCAGGGCTATGTGCGCCCTCACCTGCCCGCCCAACGGAGTGCAGGTCATGGGCGGGACTATTCCGGGGCTGGTGCAGACCTCTCTAAATCTGGGGATTCTCACCACGGAGGCGGACTGCCTGCGGACCTGCTTTTGTGTGCGCAGCTCTGTCAACTCCCAAAAGGAGGAGCTGAAAGACCGTCTGACCTGCCTGGCGGAGCAGCTAGGCGGGACGGTGGAACACGCCGGAGACTATCCGGCCTGGGAGTACCGGGCGCAGTCCCCCCTCCGGGAGCGCATGAGCCAGATCTTTCAGGAGCAGTACGGCCATCCCCCGAAAATTGAGGCCATCCACGCCGGGGTGGAGTGCGGACTGCTGGCGGGTAAGCTCCCGGGTCTGGACTGCGTGTCCATCGGACCGGAGCTGCTGGAGATCCATACCCCCAGAGAGCGCATGAGCATCTCCTCTGTGCAGCGGGTGTGGGCCTTCCTGCTGGAGGTACTGCGGCGCAGCCAGTGAAGATAAAAAGGGGCGCGCCCCGAAGAAGGGAGGCGCGCCCCTTGCAGACGCCGCCGGCATCCCGAACGCCCTCCGTAAAGGAGCGCACCAGGGGGGCAGTGTTGCCGCTACGCCGGGGACTGCCTGTTCAGAGTCGAAAATTTTGCCTATGAGAGATTCCTTCACGCAAAATCACATTTTTCCAGGCGAAGGATTGATCTTCGGCCTAAACCAGAGTATAGTGGGAGGGAAAGCGGATGTCCAATGCGGAAAAACGCATGGGACCATAGGCAAAAGTGTATGGGGAGGGGGCCCTACAGGGCCTCAGGCCGGTCCTCTAGCAGGCTGCGGCCCCACATAAAGTCCAGCAGCTTTTGCTGTACCGGGCTGGCGGGGTGCTTCAAATAGGACAGGTAGATGGGCCGCATGGCCAGAGGGTCGTCCAGCTGATAGAATACGGCGCTGTCCGTGGGAGCTACATACTCCGGAATGGCAGAGCGCAGGAAGGAGACCCCCTGCCCCTCGCACACCAGGTAGTAGGCGGTCATCATCTGAGTCAGATAGACAGAGGCGCGGGGGGTGAAGCCCGCGTGCCGGCACAGCTCCAGGCTGCGGGTGTAGAGCTCGTTGCCCTGTTGCAGCAGCAGGAAGGGCTCGTCACGGAATACCTGGAGGGGGACAGGGGGCTTTTTGCCGCCGGGCTCATGGCGCCGGCGCAGCTGGTCGGCGGTGTAGCAGTACTTCGCCAGCTCCCGGTTGATGGGGGCGCGGGCGGGGACGGCCAGGACGATCTCCTCCGTGCACCAGGCCACTGAGTGGATCTTGGGGTTTTGGATAGGCTCTGCCTCCAGAGCCACGTCCAGCTTGCGCTCCAACAGCTTTTCTGACAGGACGGCGCTGTTTCCCTCGGTGAGGGAGAGGGTGATCTGGGGGTTTTGTCCCCGGAATTCCGACAGGAGCCGGGGGAGTACATAGGTACAGAAGAACATACAGCTGCCGATGTGCAGCTGGGTTTCAGGGGAGTTGAGATAGGTGAAGTGCTCCCGCATGTCCTCCTCGATGGCCATGACCTTCTCCGCCTGCTGGATGTAGTACTGCCCCGCCTCAGTCAGGGAGATTGGGGTGGTGCTGCGGTCGAAGAGAGGGGTTTTGATCTCCTGCTCCACCTTTTTGACGACGGAACTTAGCCAGGGCTGAGAGACGTACAGCTTCTGGGCCGCCCTGGAGAAGCTGCGATCCTGGTATATGGCGTAGATATATTCCTTATATTTCAGCATAGCGCTTCCTCCCGCCAGAAATGGCCAATTTCACGGCGCGGTTTTGAAGTAAAATCCGCGCCGTATGTCTCCACCCTCGGGGAGCGGTCCCCGAGAGCTATAGGAAAAAATATATGATCCCTTCATGGAATACGAATTTTACACATCGGGCCGAAAGAGTTAAAATGTAAAATAAGCATAGCAGAGATCCGGGAAAAAGACAAGGATGGCCTGTTGGTGCAAAAGACGGAAAGGGAGATGGAAGAGCCGTGAGATTGGCGACCATCAAGTGGAGAGAGAAAGAAATCGCCGGAATTGTGACGGCAGGCGGCATTTTTCCCATTGGGGCGCTGAACGCCGCCCGCGGCACGGCCTGGCAGGAGGAGATGTTCAACCTGATCCGGGCGGGGCAGGTGCCCGGTCTGACAAACTGGTACAACGGCGGCGGACAGGAGGAGCTGGAGCGGCTCCCTGGCCTGGTGCCCTGGGACCAGGTGGTCTACGCACCTTTGTACCGAAATCCCAGGCGCATTTTCGGCATCGGCCTCAACTATGTGGAGCACGCCGGCGATATCGGCAACGCCCCGCCCCAGGGCTTCCCGGGGAGCTTCTTTAAAATGGCGGACACCATCATCGGGCCGGGGGACGAGATTCAAATCCCTGCCCTGAGGGAGGCCCAGCGCACCACTGCCGAGGCGGAGCTGGGGATCATTTTGGGCAGGGACTGCCGGGACGTGCCCCAGGAGGAGTGGCTGAGCGCTGTGGCGGGCTACACCACCATTCTGGACATGACTGAGGAGTCGATCTTGAAGGGCAACGACTATGTGAGCGGGAACCCCCGCTATCTGTGCATTGTGAAGAATTTCCCCACCTTTTTCTCCTTCGGCCCCCAGCTGGTGACGCCGGACGAGGTGCCTGATGTCCTCAAGCTGGAGGTGCAGTCGGTCCGCAATGGCCAGATCCATGCCAAAAATACAGTGGACCACATGACCCACCGGCCGGACCGCCTGGTGT
>CALXGD010000068.1 GCA_944387745.1 uncultured Oscillospiraceae bacterium | reverse complement strand
TGTCGGGGTTCAAAAGCTGGTACTTCAGGGAGGAACTACCTGCGTTGATGACCAGAATGTTCATGGGACTCAATCTCCTTTTCCTTTTTCCGTAATTGCAAGAGGCAGACTTGCCTTCGGCGCCCGGGATGTAGTAAACTAAAATCCAGCCTGACGTCGTAGTCATGTTTTATTGTACCGCGTTTCTTCCGTCAGGACAACCACTTTTAGGGAAAAAGTTTGTTTTTTTCTGGTTTCAGGAGGGCCCTCTATGAAAATTGCCGGGATCGTCGCCGAATATAACCCCTTTCACACGGGGCACGCCTATCACATCGCCCGTACCAGACAGATGGCAGGGGAGGACTGTGCGGTGGCGGTGGTGATGAGCGGCCACTGGGTCCAGGGGGGGAGGCCCGCCGTGCTGGACAAGTGGACGCGGGCGAAGCTGGCCCTGCTGGGGGGTGTAGATCTGGTGCTGGAGCTGCCCACGGTGTGGGCGGCGTCCTCGGCGGAGACCTTTGCCCGGGGGGCGGTGGATTTGCTGGCGGGGACCAGCGTCCTTGATTTTATCTCCTTCGGCAGTGAGTGCGGGGACATAGACAAGCTCCAGCGCACCGCGCTCTGCCTCAACAGCCCGGTCTACGAAGCCGGCTTGCGCCGCTTTGTGGGCGAGGGGATGCCCTTTGCCGCAGCCCGGCAGGAGGTGGTGCGGGGAATTCTGGGGCCGGAGTACGCAGAGGTATTGTCCACCCCCAACAACAACCTGGGGGTGGAGTACCTGCGGGAGCTGGATCGCCTCCGCAGTTCCATCCGGCCCGTCACCGTTTGCCGGGAGGGCGCGCCCCACGGCGCGCTGCTGGAGGAAGACGCCTTTCGCTTAACCGCAGAGGCCGCCCCTACTGGGCCGAAATTCCTCTCCGCCACCCAGCTCCGGAAATTCCTGGAGCGGGGGGACTGGGACGCCCTGGAGCCCTATCTGCCCCAGGGGGGACTGGAGGTCTTGCGCGCGGGCTGGAACGGTTTTCCCTCCCTGGTCCGTGCGGAGCGGGGCGTTCTGGCCCGGCTACGGACCATGGGGGCGGAGGACTGGGAGAAAATCCCCGACAGCGGGGCGGCGGAAGGACTTCCCCCGCGCCTGGAGCGGGCGGGGCGGCAGTGCCGCTCCCTGAAGGAATTTGTCGCCTTGGCCAAGCCCAAGCACTGGACCCAGGCCCGGCTGCGGCGGCTGCTGGTGTGGGCCTATCTAGGGCTCACGGCGGCGGATCGGCCCGACGCCCCGTCCTATCTGCGGGTGCTGGGGTTCAATGACCGGGGACGGGAGGCCCTGCGGACCATGAAGGGACGGGCCTGCCTCCCTATTATCACGAAACCCGCCCACGCCCGTGCACTGCCCCCTCCGGGGCGACGGCTGTTTGAACGGGAGGCCCGGTGCACCGATTTGTACGGCCTGTGCTGCGAAGAAATTCCCATCCCCGGCCGGGAGTGGACCACGGGGGTAGTGAGAGTGAAGAGTGAAGAGTGGAGATGAGACGTGTATGAAAAAGCAGAACCTTCGGCCCCTGCTCCCATGGGGGATGGCCCTGGTCCTCCCCCTGGTGCTCCTATTGCTGTTTGAGGCCCTGAAGGGCAATCAATCTCTGATGGACGCCTGGGTGTCCGGCTTTATGGCCCCGGTGGAGCAGTATTTGGGCCGAATTTGGTCCCTATTTCCCATGTTCTCCGTGGCGGAGGTCCTTGCTGTCCTATTTTTGACCGGGAGCGCCACCGGCTTGATCTGGACGGCGGTGCGCTTTGCCCGGGACCGGAACTGGCGGGAGCTGGTCCGACGCCTGGCTGCCTATGGAGCCGTCCTCCTTTGGCTCTGGGCCGCGGTCTGCTGGATGTGGAACGCCGCCTATTACGCCTCTGACTTTCAGGAGAAGAGCGGTCTGGAGACAGCGCCCTACTCGGTGGAGAAGCTGGCTCAGGTTACCGCCCTCTTTGCCCAAAGGGCGGCGGAGTACTCCACCCAGGTGGAGCGGGACGAGGACGGCCTGTTTGCCGAGGACCGGGAGAGCATCTTCTCCCAAGGTCCCTCGGTCTATGACAACCTAAAGGAGGAGTTCCCCTTCCTGAAGGTGGAGGTCCCCGGCATCGAGGGCGATGTGGGCACCCCCCGGGCCAAGCCCATTTTCCTCTCTAGACTCCAGAGCATTTTGGGCTTCACCGGGGTGTACTTCCCCTTTACCGGGGAGGCCAATGTGAATGTGGACGCCCCCGCCTGCCTGTTTCCGGCCACCATCGCCCACGAGATGGCCCACCAGCGGATGGTGGCCTCAGAGCAGGAGGCCAACTTTGTGGGCATCGCGGCCGCCGTCACCAGCGGGGACCCGGTGTTCCAGTACTCCGGGTATCTCATGGGCCTCATCCAGCTGTGCAACGCCCTCTACCCGGTGGACGCGGAGGCGTGGAATGGGATTGCCCAGACCTATTTCACCCAGGAGCTGGCCAACGACTGGAACGCCAACAACGCCTACTGGGCGGAACTGTCCTCCCCGGTGGAGGAGGCGGCGGAGCAGGTGTACGACTCCTTTTTAAAGGGCAACGACCAGGAGCTGGGCATAAAGTCCTACGGGGCCTGTGTGGGCCTGCTGGTGGCCTATTTTGGGGGCTGACCTTTACCCGCCAAAATACAGGCGCACTGCCCAGGCTGCGGCTAGAAAGCCGGTGAGGTCCGCACACAGCGCAGCGGGGATGGCGTATCGGGTACGGGCCACTCCGACCGCTCCGAAATAGACGGCAATGGTATAGAAGGTGGTCTCGGTGGAGCCAAGCATGACCGCAGCCACACGTCCCAGGTAGGAGTCTGGACCGTAAGAGCGGATCAGCTCCGCCCCGACGCCCAGGGCGGCGGAGCCGCTAATGGGCCGCACCAGCATGAGGGGCAGCAGTTCCACCGGCACTCCCACCCGCTCCAGCACAGGGGAGAGGGCTTGGGAGGCCAAATCCAAAGCGCCGGAGGCCCGAAGCATGGCGGCGGCTGTCATCAGCGCAATCAGGGCGGGGACGATGCGCATTAAAATGGCCAGTCCATCCCCGGCCCCCTGGAGGAGTGCCTCATAGACGTCGATTTTCCGTGTCGCTCCGTACAGAGCGACTCCGCCGATGGTCAGGGGTACAACCATGGTAAACAGCAGATCCATGCTCAGTTCCTCCAAATCCGGGAAAGCAGCTTACAGGCGGTCACCCCCACGGCGACGGACAGGGCGGAGGCCAGCCACACTGGGGGGAGGATGTCAAAAGGGGCCGCGCTTCCGGCGGCGGACCGCACAGCGGCGACGGTGGTGGGGATCAGTTGGATGGAGGCGGTGTTGCATACCACCAGCATACACATGGAGTCGGACGCCCGGCCGGGACTCTGGCGGGCCATGCGCCGGCAGGCCTCGATTCCCAGAGGAGTGGCTGCATTGCCCAGACCCAGTAGGTTGGCGGACAGGTTTGCGGAAATGCAGTCCATGACCTCTCGGTCGCGGACTGCTTGGGGAAACAGCAGGCGCAGTGCCGGCTGTAGAAGCCGGGAGAGCTTTGCGGACAGTCCGGAGCGGCTCATAATTTCCATGACCCCTGTCCAGAGGCAGAGCATACCGGCCATGGACAGACACAGCTCCACGGCGGACTGCGCCCCCTCCATTGCGGCCGCCGCCACCTGTGCACCCTGTCCGGTGGCGGCTCCGCACAGGACGGAAATTGCAACCATGCCAGTCCAAATCCATGCCATTGTCATAAAAATCCCTCCTCCACGTTCCAAATTATACGAGGGACATTTCAGGAAAATTACCCAATTTTTTTGGAGAAACTTTGGTCATATTTTTTTGAATTTGAAATTCTATAGAAAAATCTTGTCGATTTTTGCAATATCTTCACATAAATGGTTGACAGAATAGAACTTTGTAGTATAATTGGATTTGCCGTTTTCGGTATTCTTTTACAGATTCCGAGCTGACTCGATAGTGTTTTGAAGCCCTTGTGGCAATCAGGAAAGGATGGTTAACTTGAAATCTACCGGCATTGTGCGAAAAGTGGACGAACTTGGCCGTATTGTGCTTCCCATTGAACTGCGCCGTACTCTCGATATTGCAGAAAAGGATTCTTTGGAAATTTACATGGATGGGGCCTCCATTGTGTTGAAGAAATACCAGCCTGCCTGTATTTTCTGTGACGATGCGAAGGATGTTATCATGTACCACGGGAAAAACATCTGTCCCAACTGCATCCGTGCCCTCCAGTTGGCGCTGGAGGAGGAGTAAAGCTTCCAGTCCCCTGTCTATTTTTACAGCTCTGCACTTTGACCGGGGGCTATAAGGAAGTTATTTCAATGAGAGGAAAGCGGCGCAGCCTGTTCGGCTGCGCCGCTCAGTCTGTCGAGAAACCCGGTCTGCGTTTGATGCGTAGACCGGGTTTCTCGACAGAATGGGATGGGGTGGTATTACCACCCCATCTGACGTATTACAGCAGAAAAAATGGAGGTGCAGCTATGCAATTAGGTGGGGCAGCTCTCTATCTAGGATCTTCCTTATAACTTCCAATCTTGGTGCGGAGTTGTCTGTGTTTCCGGCAGTTCCAGCCAATGGATTTCGGGCGGCGGTTCCTCCCAGCTGCAAACTGCCGCTGACCAGCCGGGACCGGCGTAGCCCCGCAGCCAGCGCCCCTCCCATTGACAGGACTGCCGGCTGAGAAGTGCCTGTCCACAGGCGGGGATTGGGAGTGTCAGGCGGGATGGGGGATAGGGGAGACCCTCCCCCGTTAATTTTCCTGCGCTCTCCTTACAAGCCCACAGCAGGGCGAAGTCCTCCGGACGGTCTCCCTGTTCCCTCAGCCATGTCCGCTCCGCTGGTGTACAGGAGTGGTCCACCAGCTGGGGGGACCAGGCGGGGCGTACCACCTGAATGTCGGCGCCCACCGGGCGGCAGGACAGGGCGCATAGCGCCAGGGAGCCGCTGTGGGACAGGTTGAAGTGATAGTCCGGAAAATCCGGAAAATAGGGCTTTCCGCGTTTCCCTCTGGCCAGCGCCGGCAGCTGCTCCACACCCCAGTGCAGGCGTATTCCCTGAAGCAGCAGCAGATATGCCTGCCGTCGGTGGAGCAGCCCAGCCGCGCCGTACAGGATCATACCGAATCTCTCCTCTCTTTTTTAGTATATCAAATAGGGACCGAGATGGGAAGATGGCTCCCGGCTGATTTGTTGATGTCGAAGGGCCTCCTTTCTGCTTAGGCGGGCATGAAGCGGCCGGTGTCCCGGAGACGCATAGTTTTCTCCAGCTATGCCAAACTAAAAGAAAATTTTCTGGGAGGGCTTCAAATGGAACTGAGCAATCAAGAGTACCGTAAACTGGTGCAGGCCCATGCCAAATCGTCTCCGCTGGCCAAGGACCTCCTGTGGGCCTTTGGGACGGGGGGAGGGATCTGTACCCTGGGACAGGCACTTCTGGAGGGCTTTCGCTCCCTCGGCCTGGGGAGAGAGCAGGCGGGAACCGCCGTATCGGTGGCACTGATTCTGGCCGCCTCTCTGCTCACGGGACTTGGATGGTTTGACAAATTGGCAAAGCGGGCGGGGGCGGGCACTCTGGTGCCTATCACCGGATTTGCCAATGCCATGGTGTCCCCCGCTCTGGAGTTTAAGAGCGAGGGATTGATCACCGGCACGGCGGCCAAGCTCTTTGTGGTGGCGGGACCGGTGTTGGTGTTCGGTATCAGCGCCAGCGCAGTGTACGGGGTAATTTTGTGGGCCATTTCCCCCAAATAGAGGGCACTGTCCTGCCACACGATTCCAACTCCTGCGGCCTCGCTTTGTGATACCTGCCGGAAATGTCCTTGCAAGAAAGACAGCTGTTTTTCTAAAATACGGGTAGGCGGGAGAGGGGAATTGTGATATACTAAAATTCCACATAAAAAGAGAAGGAATGAAGAGAACTCCATGAAAAATTTGCTGAAACGCTGGAACAACACCAGTCTAGTGCTGCGAATCCTATGCGGCCTGGCCATCGGCATCGTGCTGGGCCTGACGGTTCCCCAGGCAGAGCCTGTCGCACTGCTAGGGGACTTGTTTGTGGGGGCGCTGAAGGCGGTGGCGCCGCTGCTGGTGCTGCTGCTGGTGATGACTGCTCTATCCCGCCATCAGGAGGGCAAGCGGACGAATATGTCTCGCGTGATCCTGCTCTATCTGATGGGAACCTTTATTGACGGCTGTGTGGCGGTGATCACCAGCTTTCTGTTTCCGGTGTCCTTGGAGCTCACTGTGGCCCAGGAGCAGACCGCGGCCCCTGGGGGCATTGGGGAGGTGCTCCACACCCTGCTGATGAACCTGGTGGCTAACCCTGTTGACGCCCTGCTTAATGCCAACTACATCGGGATTCTGGCTTGGGCGGTGCTGCTGGGTATCGCCCTGCGGAAGGCCAGCCCGGATACCAAACGCGTATTGGAGAACGTCGCCGACGCCCTCTCCCAGATCGTCCGGTGGGTTATCAGCTGTGCCCCCTTTGGTGTGCTGGGTCTGGTGTTTGACTCCATCTCCCAGCTGGGAGTGGAGTCCCTGCTGAGCTACGGGAAGCTGATTTTGCTGCTGGTGGGCACCATGGTGTTCGTGGCCCTGGTGGTCAATCCCCTGATCGCCTTTGTATTTCTGCGGAGAAATCCCTATCCCCTGGTGCTCAAGTGCCTTTGGCGCAGCGGCCTCACTGCCTTTTTTACCCGCAGCTCCGCCGCTAATATCCCGGTGAATTTAAAGCTGTGTGAGGAGCTGGGTCTGGACGAGGACACCTACGCCGTATCCATCCCTCTGGGCTCCACCATCAACATGGGGGGCGCCTCCATCACCATCTCCATTCTGGCTCTGGCGGCCGCCCACACCCTGGGAATTTCGGTGGATCTGCCCTCGGCAATTGTCCTGTGCTTCCTGTCCGCTGTCAGCGCCTGCGGCGCCTCCGGTGTGGCGGGGGGCTCCCTGCTGCTGGTGCCCCTGGCCTGCTCCCTGTTCGGCATCTCCAACGACATTGCCATGCAGGTGGTGGGCGTAGGCTTTATTGTGGGAGTTATTCAGGACTCCTGTGAGACGGCCATCAACTCCTCCACCGATGTGCTGTACACCGCCGTGGCGGAGCTGTCCCAGAGACCGAAGAAATAACAGCAGACACAGAACAGACGCCGCCCAAGTCGGGTGGCGTCTATTTTGTCTGCTCCCACGCGCAGAGGGACGGAATATTGTGGAGTGAGGAAGAATTAGGACTATAAAAATTGAAATTTACAAAAATTTGATGCAGATTTTACAGATCCGTGGTATCATAACCTTGTCTGTGCATATGCAGGAATATTGCCCGCTCCAGACTGGAATATCGTGCTCAGGGGGGAGATTGTCCGCCCGCAGGACGCGTTTGGGGAACGGTGCACGGCACCTTTCCAAATGCCTCGCCCTGCCGCCGGCCAGAAAGAAGGTCTTTTTTCTATGATTTACGGGATCGCGGACGTGGGCTCCAACACAGTCCGCCTGTCTATCTACAAGTGCGAGGGCGGAGAGATCCGTCTGCTTATGAACCGAAAGGTCATGGCGGGACTGGCTGGCTATGTGCACCATGGGGTCCTCTCCCCGGAGGGGATCGAAGTGGCCTGCCAGACCCTCCAGGGCTACCGCTCTCTGATGGATAATCTGGAGCTGCCCAATCTTCGGGTATTTGCCACCGCCTCTCTGCGGAATATTTCCAATACAGAGGACGCGGTGGATGCGATCATGGCGGTCACCGGGCTGCAGGTGGACGTGCTCTCCGGCCAAGAGGAGGCGGAGTTGTCCTTCCGGGGGGCCATCCAGAATGCCGGACTGGACACAGGGCTGATGGTGGACCTGGGAGGTGGCTCTACCGAGCTGGTCTCCTACCAAAATCGCAGAATTCAGTCTGCGTGCAGCCTCTCGGTGGGGTCCCTGTCCCTGTTTAACCAGTATGTGGAAAAGCTACACCCCACCAAGCGGGAGCGGCAGGCCATTCGGAGGGCAGTGAAGGGGCAGTTGCACCAGTATGTGCCTAAGCGGACCCCTGCCGCCCATATCTGCGGCGTGGGTGGCACGGTGCGGGCGGCCTGTAAGGTGGCCAACGTCATGTTCGGCCGCCCTCTGGACAACCGGAGACTCAGCTTGGAGGACCTGGAGGAGATGCTCCTCCGCCTGAAGAAGCCGGGAAAGGACGAGCTTCGACTGCTGCTGAAGGCGGTCCCGGACCGGATCCACACCATGATACCCGGACTGTTGGCCCTGGACACCATTGCCAAGGCCTATCATTCCCAAAGCATTACTGCCAGCGCCTGCGGCGTGCGGGAGGGCTATCTCCTGGACCGGGTGCTGGATGAGAAGCGCGGGGAGGGTCTGTCCTCTCCCCGCGGAAACAGAGAGATAGGGGGATAATCCATGACAAAGGAAATTGATACCCGCTATACCCAGGACCGGGAGCTGTCCTGGCTGCGCTTCAACGAGCGGGTGCTGGAGGAGGCGAAAGACGAGAGTGTGCCCCTGGTGGAGCGCTTAAAATTTGCCGCTATCTTTACCAGCAACCTGGATGAGTTTTTTATGATCCGGGTGGGCTCCCTGTACGATATGACCTTGGTGAAGGAGGAGCACATCGACAGCCGCACCGGCCAGACTCCGGAGCAGCAGCTCCAGGCCATCTTTAAGGCTGTCGCCCCTCTATACAAGCAGCGGGACAAGGTGGTGGAGCAGCTGGAGAATCGCCTCCGGGCCTGTAACATCTGCCGCATGTCCATGGACGAGATGGACACCAAGGAGCGCAAGCAGGTGGAGAACTGGTTTCAGGATGAGGTGCGCCCCATCCTGTCTCCACAGGTGGTGGACTCCCGCCACCCGTTCCCACATCTGTCCAACAAGGCCCTGAACATTGTCCTGCGCCTGGAGAGCGACAGGCAGCAGTTTTTGGGACTGATTCCTGTGCCCCAGAGCCTGCCTCCTTACTTCGTCCTGCGGGAGCGGGGGCTGCGGTACATCCTCACAGAGGATGTGGTGGCGGAATATGCAAAACGCCTCTTCCCAGCCTTTGAAATTCGGGGGAGGGCGGTGGCCTCTGTCACCCGCAACGCGGATATCAGCCCGGAGGACGAGACCTATGAGATCGACGAGGATTTCCGCCAGCACATGAGAAAGGTGGTCCGCAAGCGCAACCGCCTGGCCCCCGTCCGCCTGGAGCTCCAGGGGAGCCGGGACGACAAGGCCATCGACTTTCTGTGCAAGCAGCTGAACCTCAGCCGGGAGCAGGTCTTTTTCTCCAAGGCCCCTCTGCGCATGAACTATGTGTTCTCCCTGGAGGGCCAGCTGCCCCCGGAGAGCAAGGCGGCTCTGTGCTATCCGCCCTATGTTCCCAAGGCGCCTGGCTCTCTGCGGCCGGAGGAGAAGGTGCTGCCCCAGGTGCTACAGCATGACGTGCTGCTGTTTTACCCATTCCAATCTATGGATCCCTTCCTGCATTTGGTGCGGGAGGCGGCCTCCGACCCGAATGTGCTGTCCATCAAGATCACCATCTACCGCCTGGCCTCTAAGGCAAAGCTGGCGGAGTACCTGTGCGCCGCCGCTGAAAACGGCAAGGAGGTCACTGCCCTCATGGAGCTGCGGGCCCGCTTTGACGAGCAGAACAACATTCAGTGGGCCGAGCGCATGGAAGAGGCGGGCTGCACGATCCTCTACGGGGCGGAGAACATCAAGGTCCATTCGAAAGTCTGCCTCATCACCCGCCGGGAGAAGGGGAAAATCCAATACATCACCCAGGTGGGCACTGGAAACTACAACGAAAAGACCGCTAAGCAGTATACCGATCTGTGCCTCATTACCGCCCACCGTGAGATCGGCGAGGATGCCGCCGCTCTGTTCCAGAACATGGCCACCGCCAATATGGAGGGACACTACAAGCATCTGCTGGTCTCCCCCTATCAGCTGCGGGACCGGTGCATGGAGATGATCGACCGGGAGATTGCCAAGGGCCCCGAGGGATATATCTTCCTGAAGCTCAACTCCATCACCGACCGAAAGCTCATCGACAAGCTAGCCCAGGCCTCCCAGGCCGGGGTGGAGGTGGTGATGAACGTGCGGGGTATCTGCTGTCTGCTGCCGGGCCTCCAGGGCCTCACCGACCGGATCACCGTGTTCTCCATTGTGGGCCGGTATTTGGAGCACACCCGCATCTACCGCTTTGGCCGGGGGGAGGACGCTGAGCTGTATATCTCCTCCGCCGACTTTATGACCCGGAATACGGAGCGGCGGGTGGAGGTGGCCTGCCCGGTGCTGGCTCCGGAGATCCGGCAAAAAATCTTCCACATCATCCACGTGCTCATCTCTGACAACGTGAAGGCCAGACAGCTGGGCACCGACGGCCTGTGGCATACCCGGGCGGCGGAAGGTGAGCCCTGCTGCAGCCAGGAGGTGTTTCAGGAGGAGGCTGCCAAGGATGAGGAGAGCATCCCCAGCGCCTCGGCCAAGCCGAGCCGGAAGCCCCCTCTCTGGCGGCGGCTGTTTGGCCGGGCGTGAGTCTTTGCGCAGGGAGTAAACGTCCCCTGGGGCGGCGAGTCAGCCGCCCCAGGGAGGCAGCTCTGATTTTTGCCACTCCGCGCTGGAAAAGCGCGAGCAAAATCCGTGCCCTCTGCAGCCGGCAGTTTTGAGAAAAATTTTTTTAGAAAAGACTTGCCAAATGGGAAAACCTATGGTAATATGTATAAGCCGCTTGGGTGACGCCTTGCGGCGGAAAACAGAAGATCCGGGTGTGGCGAAGTTTGGTATCGCGCTTGAATGGGGTTCAAGAGGCCGCTGGTTCGAATCCAGTCACTCGGACCAAACAATGATAATCCGAACTACATTATCCA
>CALXGD010000067.1 GCA_944387745.1 uncultured Oscillospiraceae bacterium | reverse complement strand
AGCGGGGCATCACCGAGCCCACCCCCACCTTCTCCGCCTGCTTCGGCCAGGCCTTCCTGGAGCTGCACCCCACCAAGTACGGTGAGGAGCTGGTGAAGAAGATGCAGAAGAGCGGCGCCAAGGCCTACCTGGTGAACACCGGCTGGAACGGCACCGGCAAGCGCATCTCCATCAAGGACACCCGCGGCATCATCGACGCCATCCTCAACGGGGCCATCAACAACGCCCCCACCAAGACCATCCCCTACTTCGGTCTGGAGGTCCCCACCCAGCTGGAGGGTGTGGACACCGGCATCCTGGATCCCCGGGACACCTACGCCGACCCCGCCGAGTGGGACAAGAAGGCCAAGGATCTGGCCTCCCGCTTCATCAAGAACTTTGCCAAGTATACCACCAACGAGGCTGGTAAGGCCCTGGTGGCCGCCGGTCCCAAGGTGGATTGATTGCTGTAACTTTTGCGGCAGATTGCGGATCAAAACAAAACCTATCGCCTCCGGGAAAACCGGAGGCGATAGGTTTTTTACATCCCAATTTTATGACATCCCGGTCAGAAGCTCTTCCAGCTCCTCTCTGGAGTAGTGGTATACCTTATCGCAAAATTGACAGGTGAGCTCCGCCTGACCTTGCTCAGCGATCAAGTCGGAGAGCTCCTGGCGGCCCATGCTGATGAGAGCCCGGCTCACCCGCTCCCGGGAGCAGCAGCACCGGTACTCCACCGGATGAGTCTCCAGAATCTCCAGTGTAAAGTCGGACAGCACCGCCCGCAGCAGGCCCTCCCCGTCCAAGCCACCCTCTAGGGCGTGGCTGACAGAGCCCACGCGGGCGACGCCGGCTTCAATTTTAGAGATGGTGTCCTCAGTTGCCCCAGGCAGAAGCTGGATCAGATAGCCTCCGGCGGCAATGACGCTCTGGTCCGTGCCCACCAGCACCCCCAGGGCGCAGGCGGTGGGAATCTGCTCACTCTCCACAAAGTAGGCGGCCACGTCGTCAGCGATCTCTCCGGACAGCAGGCCGATGGTGCCCACGTAGGGCTCCTTCATCCCCAGGTCCTTGATGACGGTGATGCTGCCGCTCTCCCCCACAGCCCGGCCCACGTCCAGCTTGCCGGGCACTTTCTCCATCAGCTCCACATGGGGGTTCTGCACATAGCCCCGCACGTTGCCGGCGTCATCGGACACCGCCAAAATTGTACCCAGGGGCCCGCCTCCCTTGATCTGCAGGGTGAGGGAAGAGCCGTCAATCTTCAGAGCGTCTCCCATCATGGAGGCGGCCATCAGGGTCCGGCCCAGGGCCGCAGTGGCCACCGGGAGCAGAGTGTGGATATTCCGGGCTCGCTCCACCAAGTTCCGGCCGGTGATGACAGAGGCCTTCACAAAGCCGTCTGTGGTGATGGCTCGCATGATTTCGTCGCGCATGATATTCTCCTTGTATCGTAGTCAGATTTGTGTGGTCATACGGGAATTCTTTCGGGCTACAAAGAAGATTCGGTCCTCTCCGACCTTTGGGGGACGCATTTTCCGGTTGCCGTACTGGCGGATATCCCGGAAGCCCGCAGCCTGAAGGAAGCCTGTAAGCTCCTCCGGGGTGTAGGCCCGCTCCTGGTGGAGTTCATCCCCCCGTTCCCACAGTCCGGTCTCCCGGTCTAGGCGGAAGATATCCATGAAGTAGGAGCACAAACGGCTGCGTCTGCTGTACTCCGCCCGCCACACACAGTAGGCGTCCTCCGTCTCGTCCAGGAACACCTGGCCATCTAGGCCCTGGAGCTTGGCCGGGGTGTTGATGTCAAACAGAAACAGTCCCCCGGGCATGAGGAACAGGTACACCCGCTGAAAGGCCCTCTGGAGCTGTTTGGGATTGGTGGCATAGTTCACGCTGTCCAGGCAGCACACACAGGCGTCAATGGTGCCGTACAGATCCAGCTTCTCCATGGGCTGGCACAGGAAAATGGGGGGGATCCCCTCCACGTCCCGGCTCTTCTCCGCCGCCTCGGCGAGCATCTCCGGAGAGCGGTCCACCCCGATCATCTCATAGCCGCGCTGGGCCAGCTCCCGGGTCAGAGAGCCAGTGCCGCAGGCCAGGTCCAGTACCGTATTTCCCGGCAGGCCCCTTTTGCGGAAGTGGGCCTCAATATAGTCGGCCCAGGCGGAGTAGCCCACGTCGTAGGTCAGTTGGTCATAGCAGCCCGCCAGGAATTTATAGCTCTCCATGGTCGCCCTCCTTCAGACGGGGAATCACGGTGCGGTAGCCGTTGGCCCCATAGTGGAGGCACCGGTTCACCCGGCTGATGGTGGCGCTGGAGGCTCCGGTACGCTCCAGGATCTCGCTGTAGATGAGGCCCTGGTCCAGCAGCATGGCCACCTCCATCCGCTGTTCCATGGCCTTCAGCTCAGAGACGGTGCACAGATCCTGGAGAAACTGCTTGCACTCCTCCAGGGTGCGGACCTTCAGCAGGGCCTGATACAGCAGGTCGCTGGAGGGCTTATCATAGAATTTGGACATTGAGAATGGCTCCTTTCTCTCAAAGACGCAGAAGCACGGCGGCAGGCCGTCTCTTTTATGATTGTAACACACTAGCTTATGAAAGTAAACAGAAAATCCGCCGTATTTCCAACCGGCAAAGCGCCTGTGTTTTTTGCCCAGCAGTGAGGTACGCTCCGGTCCGCCTGTGTTCCTCAGAAGCGGTGGGAAACATTTGATTGGCAGCGGTCAAACGAACCTATGGAGGGGCGAGGCAGCTGTGGACGGCTGGGCAGGACTTGCAATAGGAGAAGCTATAATAGAGATGCTTCTTTACCACTATGAGCACAGCCAGCTAAAAAACTGGAGAGGCGCCGCGTAAGCGGCGCCTCTCCGCCTAAAGCCCTATTTTCTAGCTAAGGGGCTTTGGTATTGTTTGCACAATCTGGGGTGGCTTACAAGCCGGAAGAGTTTTGAGGTTTACACTCACTTGCGGGTGAGGGCGGCAGTGTCCATGGCGATCATTAGTTCCTCATTGGTGGGGATGACCAGGATGCGCACCTTGGAGTCGGCGGCGGCGAT
>CALXGD010000066.1 GCA_944387745.1 uncultured Oscillospiraceae bacterium | reverse complement strand
CGGGCAGGACGGTGACCTTGCAGCCACGGCGGCGCAGGCACTCGATCATGTGCTGCTTGACGCCGTAGTCCATCATGGCCACATGGTACTTCTCCTCTCCGTCGGCGGGGCAGGTCTCCGGCTCTTGACGGGTAACGCGCTCCACCCCGCCGGTCACTTTGTACTCCTTTAAGCGCTGGAGTACGTCAGCCACATTAAAATGCTCCGCACAGGTGGTCATGCCGTTCATGCTCCCCTGACTGCGGAGTATTTTGGTGAGGGCACGGGTATCCACGTCCTCAATGCCGGTGATATCGTGCTCTTTCAGATAGGTGCCCAGGTCGCCTTCACAGCGAAAGTTGCTGCCCCGGGGAGACAGATGCCGGACCACGAGGGCCTCCACCCAGGGGCGGCGGGACTCGTTGTCCTCATGGTTGACGCCATAGTTGCCGATGAGGGGATAGGACATCACTACGCCCTGTCCCGCGTAGGAGGGATCGGTCAGGATCTCCTGATACCCGGTCATGGAGGTGTTGAACACCATCTCGCACACCCGGTCGGAGGTGCCGCCGATGCTGGTCCCGGAGAACACGGCTCCGTTGGCCAGGATCAAAGTCGCTTTCATCAATTCTCTTACACGCCCTTCCATTCCAGTTCACAGTTCAGTTCATGCCAACGCTCAAATTGTTTCAAAACATTTTATCGAAAAACGGCGCGCTTTGCAAGGGGGGGAGGCGGGTTTTTCCATAAAACTTTTTGGGAAAAGAGGGCTGTTTTTTGTGGAGACGGCATGTTTCTTCTCAGAGAGCGGCGGCCTGGGGAGAACCGCCAGGCGCATACTTTGGGAGAGGCCGGGGCACACTGGAAGAAAACAGGAGGCGGCCGTTGTGTTCACTGGTTTTATTCGGACCATTATTTTGTATCTGCTTATCATCGCTGGGATCCGTCTCATGGGCAAGCGTCAGGTGGGCGAATTGGAGCCCTCGGAGCTGGTGCTCTCCCTGATTATCGCTGACCTGGCCGCCGTGCCCATGCAGGACTTCGGAATTCCCCTGCTCACTGGGATTGTCCCCATTTTGACTCTGCTGGCCCTGACCATGATGCTCTCAGTGCTCACCATGAAGAGTGTCTGGCTGCGGGCCCTTTTGTGCGGGAAGCCCAGTGTCATCATCCGCCGGGGAACCATCGACCAGGGGGAGATGCGCCGCAACCGCCTGACGGTGGACGAGCTGCTGGAGGAGCTGCGTGCCCAGGGCTACCCCAGCCCTGCCGGGGTGGCCTACGCCATTCTTGAGACCAACGGGCAGCTGTCCGTCCTCCCCTGGGCGGCGGAGCAGCCCCCCGCCCGGCGGGAGCTGGGGTTGGAGGCCAAGGAATCCGGCCTCCCCCTGGTGCTTATCAGTGACGGGCAGCTGCTGTCCCAGAGCCTCTCTGCCCGGGGCTTTAACGAAACCTGGCTCACCAAACAGCTGCGCCAGCAGGGCCTTCAGCGGCCGGAGCAGGTGTTTCTGATGACGGTGGACGAGGCTGGGAGCGTCTACCTGGCCCCCAAACAGCCCAGGAAGGGGAGAGGCCAGCGATGAGACGCCTTGGAATCGCGGCGGCCATCCTGCTTCTGCTGCTGGCCGCCTGCCTGGGCAGCGCCCGGTACGCTGAGACATTGACCGAATCCCTCACCGGCCGGCTGGAGCAGGCCCAGACGCTGGCCGGGGAAGGCGATTGGGAGGCGGCCTCCCGGCTAAGCCAGGAGGCGTCCCAGCTCTGGCAGGACCACACGTTCTACCTCCACGTCCTCATGCGACACAGCGACACCGACGGGATTTTACGCGCATTTCGGGCGCTGGAGCAGTACCTGGCCCTGGAGGAGACCGACCAGTACACCGCCGCCAACACGGACCTGATCTGCCAGCTGGAGCTTTTAAGCGAGATGGAACAGCCCGCCTGGAAGAATATTTTATAAAAAGTCCAAATCTTTTGTGTGTTCCCACCCTACAGAGGGCGGGAACAGCAAGAAAACGTTTGAACTTGGGGCCATAAAAAACGGACTTGGCACAGCCAAGCCCGTTTTTTATGGTTCGGTTATTCCTCCAGCAGCCCAGCGCCGACCAAAAACTCGGGGGCCACCTCGTCTACCTCGCGGCCCTCCACGTCCACATAATAAGTGAGCTCGCTCATCAGCTCGTCGGTGAACTGGTCGTTGAGCAGCTTCAGGGTGTCCTCCAGGCCGGGGGCCTGGTCCTCGAAGCGCTCCGCCAGGTCGTTGCGCACCAAAATAGTGCCGTAGTAGTCAGGGAAGAAGTGCCGGTCGTCCTCCAGCAGGGCCAGGTTGGCTCGCTTGTTCAGGCCGTCGGTGGCAAAGACCACCATCACGTCGTAGGCCCCCTGCTCCACCAGGGTGTACTTCATCATCACGTCCACCGGGTTGACCTCGGCAAATTCCAGGCCGTAAAACTCAGACATGGGGCCGAACTTCATATCGCCTGCGTCGGTGAAGAAATCCTGCTCCGCCCCGAAGCGCAGCTGGGGCGCGATGGCCGCCAAGTCACTGATGGTCTTGGGGTTGTAGGTGTCCACAACCTCCTGGGTAACGCCCAGCACATAGGTGTTGTTCACACCGATCTTGCCCAGCATGTGCATGTCGTACTCTGCATTCATTTTCTCATTGACAAAGTCGTACAGAGTCTGTCCCTCCGGAATGTCACTGGTGTCCAAGCCCATGATGGTGGTAAGGAGGGTGCCGTCCCAGGTGTACATCAGGTCACAGGTGTGGTTGTCCCCGTTCAGTGCGTTGAAGTTATTTACCGCGGTCATCTCGTCCTGAATGGTGACAGGCAGGCCGTGGCGGTCCTCCACCAGCTGCTTGATCATGCTGTTTACCAGCTGTACCTCAGAGAATTGGCCCTCGTAGAGGAGCAGGCCGGCGGTGGTCTTGGGGATAAAGGCGTAGATACAGAGTCCGGCCACCACCAGAGA
>CALXGD010000065.1 GCA_944387745.1 uncultured Oscillospiraceae bacterium | reverse complement strand
TCAAGATCTTTTTTCCAAAATCTTCTCGATTTCTCGCGGATCTCGACGCCACAGCTTCCCGGTGGGCCGCCCTGCCGGACAGCTTTGATAGAATATCACTTAGGCCAGTTTTTGTCAAGCTCTTTTTTGCCTTTTTTCGTGTTTTTTCCTCCCTCGGCAATTCGCCCCTCTGTCCATGTGCTGCGGACATTTTTCCGTAGAATTCTCTCTTGCACAACCAGCACAATTATGATACCCTGATGCTGTTATTTATTTTTATATTAGGAGAGAGGTCCTTTCCATGCCAATTAAAATTCCTGACTCCCTCCCGGCCACGACGACGCTGGAGAGTGAGAACATCTTCGTTATGACCGAGTATCGGGCCATGCATCAGGATATTCGCCCTCTAAATCTGCTGATTTTAAACCTGATGCCTACCAAAATCGTCACTGAGACCCAGCTGCTGCGGAAGCTGTCTAATTCCCCGCTCCAGGTCCAGGTGGAGCTGCTGCACACACTGAGCCACGTGTCCCAAAATACGGATGCGGAGCACCTGTCCTCCTTCTATACCAGCTTCGACCAGATCAAGGACCGAAACTACGACGGCATGATTATTACCGGTGCGCCGGTGGAAAATTTAGATTTCACCGACGTGGACTATTGGGATGAACTCTGTCAGATTATGAAGTGGACCACTACTCACGTCCATTCTACTCTGCATATTTGCTGGGGGGCCCAGGCAGGCCTCTACTACCATTACGGCATCCCAAAATATGATTTGGGCAAAAAACTTTTCGGTGTTTTTCCTCACACAGTGGTGCGCACACAGTCTCCCCTCTTCCGCGGGTTTGATGACATCTTCTATGTGCCGCACTCCCGTTATACAGAGAACCGGCTGGAGGACATTGAAAAGGTTTCGGAGCTGCAGCTCTTGGCTGTCTCGGAGAAAGCCGGAGTCTTTGCTGTAAAGAGTCGGGATAATCGCCGCTTCTTTATTACCGGTCACCCTGAGTATGACCCGGAAACACTCTCCTTGGAATACTTCCGTGATGTAAACAAAGGTGTCGATATCAATATTCCCGACAACTACTTTCCAAATAACGACCCTACCCAGCCTCCTGTGGTGCGCTGGCGGTCTGCTGGACAGCTGTTTTACACCAACTGGTTGAATTATTACGTATACCAGACCACTCCCTACGACCTTCGGACCCTCACAGACGAAGCCTCTGAACAGCACCAGTAAGGGGCGTCATACCCATATTAAAAGCCTCCCACGTCTCGCGGCGTGGGAGGCTTTTATCGTATCTCAAGGCCCTTGTTTCCGCTCCCGCAGGACGGGAACATCGAAGAGAGAATAGCCCTAGCGCACAAAAAGAGTTGCGCGTTTATCCTTTTCCGGCTGTTTCTCCAGGTCTTTAAGTCTCATAACGTCTCTTCCCCAAATGTGTGTGGAAACACCAAGAAAACAAAAGGTCCGCCGCAAGCGGTCTCCCGCTTGCGGCGGACTGGCGGAGGTGAAGAGATTCGAACTCTTGCGCCGGCGAAGCCGACCTACCGGATTTCGAATCCGGACCCTTCAACCACTTGGGTACACCTCCATCCGCGCAGCAGATCCGACAGTGTCCGACCGGAACCGCTGTAAAACTTACAGCCAGGTCGTCAGCTATCTCCGGCATCCTGAGCGCTTGAAAGGAGAATACCAGATTTCACCGGAAAAATCAAGCCAGAAAAGCAGGTTTCTTTCTGGCTTGATTTCCGCTTCTGCTTATTTCATCTCATGGCTTGTCAGCAGTGACTGCTTAATATCCCACAGCTTTTGTGACAGATCCACATAGTAATTGTGAGGATTTTCAAACCGTTTTACCTCATCCCAGAGCGAGTCAACCTGTCTCTGGCAATAGTCGCGGCTGGCCCGCAGCTCCGGAACCTGATAGACCAACATTCCATTTTGGAAAATAGGAACCATCAGCTCCTTCGCCTCAATGTCGGTGTACACCTTCCGCTTCCACGTGGCATCCGGGTCGAAGAGCTCCAGGGGCTTCGTAAAATCAATATCCTCATCCCGGAGGCAAATCAGGTCGGCCTCCGCCTTGCCGGTCGCCTTGGAGAAAATGCGGTAAACCTTTTTAAAGTGCGGCGTGGTAATTTTCGCCGCATTTTCACTGATTTTAATTTTGGGTATAATCTCCCCTTCATCGTCCTCAATCGCCACAAGTTTATAGACTCCGCCGAATACCGGCTCACTGCGGGAGGTGATCAGCCGCTCTCCCACACCGAAGGAATCAATACGTGCCCCTTGCCGCACCAGGTCCCGGATAATATACTCATCCAGCGCATTGGAGGCAATGATCTTACAGTCAGTCAGTCCCGCCTCATCCAACATCTCACGGGCCTTGCGGGACAGATACGCCAAATCGCCGGAATCCAGCCGAATACCGCACTTCGTGATGCCACGCGGAATCAGCACCTCTTTAAAGGCGCGAATTGCATTGGGCACGCCGGACTTCAGTACATTATAGGTGTCTACCAGCAATGTGGCATTGTCCGGATAAAGCTCGCAGTACGTCTTAAAGGCCGTATACTCGTCCGGAAACATCTGCACCCAGGAGTGGGCCATGGTCCCCGTGGCGGGAGATCCGTAGCGCTGGTCCGCCATAGTGCATGCGGTGGCGGAACAGCCGGCAATATAGCTGGCCCGTGCACCCAGGAGAGCGCCGTCGGAGCCCTGGGCCCGGCGGGATCCGAATTCCGCCACCGGGCGGCCCTCCGCAGCCCGGACAATGCGGTTGGATTTTGTGGCAATCAGGCACTGGTGATTCAGGCATAAAAGCACGAAGGTCTCAATAAATTGGGCCTGAATCGCGGGGGCGCGGACTGTAAGGATCGGCTCCCCTGGAAAAATCGGCGTCCCCTCCGGAATTGCCCAAATATCTCCGGTAAAAGAAAATGTTCGAAGATAATCTAAAAACTTCTCGTCAAAGCACCCCTTAGAGCGCAGATAGGCGATATCTTCCTCATCAAAGTGCAGATTTTCAATATATTCCACCACTTGCGCAAGGCCTGCGGCAATGGCAAAGCCGCCTTGATCCGGCACAGAGCGGTAAAATACGTCAAAATAGCAGATTCTGTCCGCCAGACCAGTCTGAAAATATCCGTTGCCCATGGTCAGCTCATAAAAGTCGCAGAGCATGGTCATATTTGTTCTTTCTTTCATCCCCGGGCCGCCTCCTCTAGTAAAGGGTGACATGACACCCCAGCTAGGCTTTATTATACTCGAGTTCATTCAAAAAGGCAAGAAAAAGCCATTTCTTTTGTAAACTCTTTGTTAAACAGGCCGTCATACCCCGTTTTGCGGTTCAGGCTCTCTCCACCCCTCCATTGCCGCCCTGTCAGAGCGGACATACACAAAAAATTAAAATTGGCCGGATAAAACCCGGATTTCAGGAAATACTGGAAACAAATTTAAAGCAGAGCAGGAGGAGTTTCTATGCCAGAAAAGTCAGAGGCGTTTGCCCGCAGCCAGACGCGGGAAAATCTAATGCGGGCATTTGCCGGAGAGAGCCAGGCCCGCAGCCGCTACACCATCGCCGCAGGCATCGCCCATAAAAGCGGACTTGCTGTCATTCAAGGTCTGTTTCTGTTTACCGCCGACCAGGAGAAGGCCCACGCCAAGGAGTTCTATCGTCAACTTCACGATCTGGGAGGGCAGACCATTCAGGTAGACGGCACCTATCCGGTGGATCTGTACGCGGATCTGCTGGACTATCTGCGGGCAGCCCAGCACAATGAATACAGCGAGTGGGAGCACGACTATGCCCAATTTGCCCGCGTCGCAATGGAGGAGGGCTTCCCACTGGTGGGAAAGCTCTTCGAAAACATTGCCGGCATAGAAAAGGTCCACGGGGACCGCTTTGGTCAATATGCAGACCTGCTGGAAAAGGGTCAGCTTTTTGCCTGTGACATCAAGACAGAGTGGATGTGCCTGAACTGCGGCTATGTGGTGAACGCCACAGTCGCCCCTGCCGCCTGCCCCGTCTGCCGCCATCCTCAGGGCTACTTCGTCCGCGTGGAGCTGGCCCCCTATCACAACAGGCCGGTAAAATAATTTCTTCACGCTCCTGCATCGCTTCCCAGAGATCCCTGTCCCGCTAAGGCGGGAACACACAAAAAGCGGGCGGGTCCTCAGAGAAACGGCCCCGAAAAGGCAGGCTATATTTTCGCAAGAAATTGTTCAAGCAGTCGAAATGGCTTGCTGTCTGTATGCGACAGGCAGCAAGCCATTTCCCTTTGCCCTGATTTGGTTGTAATACGGCAATCCCTATAGCTTAACGTTTATTGCGCATGGCTTCCATAACTCGTTTCTTGACCTCTGGTATATCCCGTTTGTTTGGAGCTTCTTTCGCCACAATAAAACACCCCGTCCGCTTCCTATGTCCCCGCTTTTTCCAGCCAATTTCGATACTCCTCCGCTGGACGCACCCTGCCCACTGCAGACAGAGACGCCCCCGCAAAAGGAAA
This sequence comes from uncultured Oscillospiraceae bacterium, assembly GCA_944387745.1. The sequence goes on along the minus strand of CALXGD010000065.1, from coordinate 9,940 downwards.
GATCCGCTGCGCCAGATTCCGCAGCTCTGCCGTTGTCACGCGGTCATAGGCAGCCAAAATCTCCTCTGTCTCTCGCACTCGGTTGTACAGCAGGGCAGAAGTCCCCAGTTGACCCATACGAGTCTGAACCGACTCCTGCGACATCAGGAGATTGGCCTCCGTCTGCTCCCGCACGCGGTCCAGCTCCTCCTGCGCAGGCCCGTGCTCTGCCAACTCCTCCACAATTCTGCGGGTCGCCTCCAGCACCTCATTTTCCTGCTCCCTATTGAATGCCGCATATATGCCCAAAAAGCCTGTATCCGCATGATCGGATACATAGGAGTACACTGTATAACACAAGCCTCGCTTCTCCCGCAGCTCTTGAAAAAGCCTGGAAGAACAGCCGCCACCTAGAATGGAGTTGAGCAGCTGGAGAGCATACCGCTCCTCATCAAAATAGGAGAGGCCCGGAAACGCCAAAATCAGGTGATTTTGTTCAATGGCTTTCCGCCGCACAGTGACCGCCGGCACATAAAACGCCTCTTTTGTCTTTGGCAAAGGGCCCGCAGGCAGCTCTCCCAGCCGCCGTGCCAGATCCTCCACCTGCCGCTCTGTAAAGCTGCCCGCCAGAGACGCCACAATCGCGCCGGGCACATAATGCTCTCTCTGCCACTGGCGCAGGGACTCCCCCGTCATTTTCTCCAGGGTCGAGGCCCGACCCAAAATAGGGCGGCCTAGGGAACGGCCTTTATACACTGCCATAGCCAACCGCTCAGCGCACAGATCTTCCGGAGCGTCCTCATACATACCGATCTCCTCCAGAATCACTCCCCGCTCCAGTTCCACGTCCTCCTGGGCAAATCGGGAGTGGAACAGCATATCGCACAGCAGGTCCACAGCACGATCCAAATGCCGGTCCAGACATCTGGCATAAAAGCAGGTGTCCTCTTTCGTGGTATATGCGTTCACTTGCCCGCCGATGGCGTCCATCTCTCGGGCCAGTTCGCCGGCGGAGCGGCGCTCCGTCCCTTTAAATGACATGTGTTCAATAAAATGGGCCGCTCCGTTCTCCTCTGACAGCTCATGTCGGGAGCCCGCTCCCACAAAAAAGCCCACCGCAGCGGACCGCACGCCGGAGATCCGCTCTGTCAGGATTCTGGCCCCATTGGACAGGGTAATGGTACGATACATCTCTATTTCCTCTCTTTAAAAAGCTGCGCCCTTGCGGCATATCTTCTCATATCCCGCAGGAGCGAGGTTTATCAGACAAAAACTCATCCCCAAAATATCATACAGGAATGGGCCTTAATAGCTTAAGTATATCACACCACTCCCTGCTGCGTCCATAAAAGTTGTGCACCACTGTACATATAACGCTGGAAATTTTCCTGTTCTCTAAATTTTTTCAAATATTCGGTATAAGCTTCTCCCGCTGTGTCCACAATAGCCCGTGGAGGTGGTTTTCACGAAACGAAATATCTTGCAAAAGCTAGGCAATTTCGTGCTGGGAAAGGGCTTTTACATAGTCCTATTCCTGTGCGTAAGCGCCATCGGAATCTCGGGCTATTATCTGATCCGTTCTGTCGCAGGCGGCGAAACCAGCGAGCCAGTCACCGCCAATCCAACCATCACTCTTCCGGACCAGGAGGAGAAGTCCCCCTCCCCTGTGCAGCCAGAAGAGTCCGCTCCACAGAGCTCCTCCGACCCGCCCCCTCAGGTGGAGGATCCACAGCCAGTGAAGGAACCGGCCCCAACAGAGGCCGCAGCTCCCATTCAGCCAAAGGAAGTGGTTTACACCTGGCCTGTGAAGGGTGAAGTCCTGCGGACCTTCAGTGTTGAGGCCCTGGCCTATGATGTGACCATGGGGGACTGGCGGACGCACAGCGGCATTGACATTGCCGCCGACCCCGGAATCAAGGTCCTCGCCGCCGGCGAGGGGGAGGTTGTTGACGTCTACTCCGACGCGATGATGGGCACCACAGTGGTAGTCCAGCAGCCGGACGGCGTCACAGCTGTCTACTCCAATCTAGGGGAGGAGACAGCCGTTCTTCCCGGAGACGCCGTCAATACCGGAGGCGTATTGGGAACTGTGGGCAATACCGCACTCGCAGAGAGCGGGATGGAGCCCCATCTGCATCTGGCTCTGATGGTCAACGGAGAATATATGGATCCCCTCGCTTATCTGCCTGAAACTCCCTAACTCACAGCGTGCCGCCGCCTGGAAATCAGGCGGCGGTTTTTCTCATTTTCCTCAGCAGTCCCTCTTCTCACCTTGAGAGTCTACAGGTTTTTTCATAATCTCCAGAACCGCTCCTTTACATTTCCCGTCCTGTCAGATATAATAGGTAAGCTACAGAAAATTAAAACTTTCCTTCCAATTTAGTTCCACATTTTCCTGCAGGGTTCTCCCACCCCAGGAGGAGCAGACACAGGCAAATAAATTGGAACAATCTTCAATGAGAGCGAGGATTTTATGCTTCAGTTCGATGAATACAAGGTCAAGCTGAATACCCTGGCCCCCATCCTGGATGAGCTGGGCCAGGCCTTGGATCTGGAGAGCGCTGAGCGGGAGCTGGACATGCTCCAGGCGGAGTCCGCCTCCGATGGCTTCTGGAACAATTTAGAGAAGGCCCAGAAGGTACAGCAGAGAATTAAAACCCTCCAGCATAAGGTGGACGGACAGCGCCGCCGGAAACAGCACTGGGACGACCTGATGGCCCTGTGCGAGATGGGCAACGAGTTTGAGGACGAGTCCCTGCTCCCCGAGCTGGAGGAGGGCTACGCCCACCTGGAGAGCGAGATGGAGGATGCCCGGCTCCAGACCCTGCTCACAGGGGAGTACGACTCCTCCAACGTAATTTTGACCATCCACCCCGGCGCCGGCGGCACCGAGGCCCAGGACTGGGCCCAGATGCTCTACCGCATGTACACCCGTTGCCCCGAGCGCCATGGCTTTACCTATCAGATCATGGATTACCAGGATGGGGACGAGGCGGGCATCAAGTCGGCCACCATTATGGTTCAGGGGGAGAACGCCTACGGCTATCTCCGGGGGGAGCACGGGGTACACCGCCTGGTGCGGGTGTCCCCCTTTGACGCCAACGCCCGACGGCAGACCTCCTTTGCCTCCGTGGAGGTCATGCCTGACCTGCCCGAGGATGTGGAGGTGGAGATCCGCCCCGAGGACATTGAGATGCAGGTCTACCGGGCCAGCGGTGCCGGCGGCCAGCACGTGAATAAAACCTCCTCCGCTGTGCGGCTCATCCACAAGCCCACCGGCATCGTGGTGGCCAGCCAGCAGGAGCGCTCCCAGTTCCAGAACAAGGACAACTGTATGAAGATGCTTCGAGCCAAGCTGGTGGAGCTACAGATGCAGGAGAAGGCGGAGAAGATCTCCGACCTGAAGGGGGTACAGCTGAAAATTGAGTGGGGCAGCCAGATCCGCTCTTACGTGTTCATGCCCTATCAGCTGGTAAAGGACAACCGCACCGGCTATGAGACCAGTGCCATCAACTCCGTCATGGACGGGGACCTGGACGGGTTCATCAACGCCTACCTCACCGCCGAGGCCACGGGGAACTGGGCCACGAAGTAAATTAGGAATTATGGGGCGGCCTCCGGCCGCCCTTTTCCTCTGTGATGGAGAAATTAGATATGAGACAGAAAAGACAGATCCCCTGGAAAAGCGTTCTCCTTGCCCTGCCCGCCGCCGCCGTGGGGGCGGCCCTGGGATACTGGGGGATGAGCTGGGCGGACAAGCTGGGGGACGGGGACGGCCTGAAAACCGCCGGGTTCCTCCTGGCGGGCCTGGCCCTGGTGGCGCTGGCCTATTTTCTCCAGGTGGCGGTCCATGAGGGGGGGCATATGGTGTGCGGCCTGCTCACCGGCTACCGGCCCCTATCCTTCCGCGTCGGCCGGGTGCTGCTGGTGAAGCTGGACGGCCATTGGAGGGTACGTCCCTTCCATATCCCGGGCACCGGGGGACAGTGCCTCATGTCCCCGCCGCCCCAGGAGCGTCCCCCCTACCGCCTGTACCACCTGGGAGGCGGGCTGGCAAACCTGCTGCTGGCCACCCTGGCCCTGCCGGTCTGTATTCTGACATTCTCCCTGCCAATCCGGGTATTTGCCGGGGCCCTGGCGGGGATCGGGATGGGGATGGCCGCCGTCAATCTGATTCCCATGAGGTCGGGCGGGATTGGAAACGACGGCTACAACGCCCAAAACCTAGGCAAAGACCCCCTGGCCCAGCGGTGCCTGTCCACCCAGCTGTGGATGAACGCGTCCCTGCTGGAGGGCTACTCTCTGGCGGACATGCCGGAGGAGTGGTTCACCCTGCCCCAGGGGGCCGACCTGAGCAACCCCATGATCGCCGGGACGGCCATGCAGGCCGCCTCCCGACTCATCGCCCTGGGGGAGCTGGAGGAGGCGGACAGGGCGGTGCGCGCCCTGCTGGCCCGTGACGACCTGCTGGGCCTCTATCGCCTGGAGCTGGCCGGGGAGGCCATTTACTGCGCCCTGGTGCTGGGGCGGAGGCGGGAGGCAGAGCGCCTCCATACCCCGGAGGTGCGCCGCTACTGGAGGCAGACCCTGAAATACTACCCCTCCCGGGTGCGGCAGGCCTACGCCTGGGCCCTGCTGGCGGAGGGGGACCGGGAGGAGGGGGAGAAGCTGCGGCGACTCTTTGAAAAGGTGGCCACACGCTCCCCCTACACCGGGGAGCTGACAGGGGAGCGGCGGCTGATGCAACGGGCGGAGCAGACCTTCCTGCGGCTCCAGATGTCATCCCGCTCTTCCCGCTCCGCTCACCCTGTGGACAGACAGAACCAGTGAGCTATAAAATTTGCAGAAAATTCATACTTTATCTGGAAGAAAATCTTGACGGGAGCCGCATTTCCGTGTATAGTTGCATTTGTAACCATTTTGTAATCTTTCTTTTCCAGTCTGTTACTTTTTCAGGCTGAGAACGTGGAAAACTATCTGAGGCATGGCATGGAAAATATCTCAAAAACACGCAGATCAGCTCGACAGCCCGCCTCTGAGCAGTCCTCGCTGAAGGAGCGGTGGGTGCAATTAAAACGGCGGGCTCCCATCTACCGCAAGGCCCTGCGGGAGTGGAGGCGAATCCATTTCCGCAGACTCTTTCACCAACTTCATAACACGGTGGCGGGCAATCGCGCCGCCGGCCCTGTAACATTTCTGGTGGGCTCTGCCGCTCTTGCTGTGGCTCTCACCATCAGTACGCTCTACTCCCCCAGCTTCGCGGTCACCTTTGACGGAGAACCGGTGGGCGTGGTGGCTGCCGCCGATGAGGACGCAGTGCTGGAGGCAATTCAAACCGTAGAAAACACAGGCACTGCCCTCTTGGGCCGCGACTATCAAATTGAGGGAGATTTGGAATATGAGTTTGCTTTGACACTCCGCTCCGATCTCACCCCAAGTTCTGAGATTCAGGACTATTTTTACCAGCGGCTGGACAGCGTCAGCGGAGAGCTGCGCAAGTACCAAGTGGCGGTAGACGGGCAGACTGTGGGAACCGTGAAGGACGAGGCAACTCTGGACCAACTGCTGGAGTCTCTCAAAACAAAATACACCACAGAGAATACCGTCTCTGCGGAATTTTTGGACACGGTTCACATCCAGCCCGTGTATGAGGCGGACAATCTGATGACCATTCAGGAGATGGAAAACGCACTGCTGGCCAACAAGGGCGGCTCTACCACCTACACAGTGGAGGCCGGCGACACCTTCAGCGGCATCGCCTACGCCAACGATATGTCCATGAGTGACCTGGAGGCCTTGAATCCAGGCATGGATATCAACCGCTTAATGGTGGGCGATGTGCTCAATGTGAAGGAACTCACTCCAGTGCTGTCCGTCCAAACTATAGAGGATCAGACCTATCTCCAGCCGATCGCCTGTCCCGTGGAGGAAGTGGAGGACAGCTCTATGTACATCGGCGACAGCAAGGTCTTGACGCAGGGGACGGAGGGTGAGGCCCAGGTCAACGCCACCGTTACCTATGTCAACGGCCAGGAGACCGCCCGGACCATCAATTCCAGCACCACCCTGAGAGAACCCACCACCACAGTAAAGGCGGTAGGCACCAAGGAAAAACCGCGCACCGCCTCCACTGGCCGCTACCAGTGGCCCATCTACGGGCGAATCACCTCCTATTTTGGCGGCCGGTATATCTTTGGAAGCTACAGCTACCACTCCGGCATCGATATCTCCGCCTCTTACGGAGCCGCCATCTGCGCCGCCGACGGCGGAACTGTAACCTATGCCGGCTACAAGGGCAGCTACGGAAACCTAGTGATCATCACCCATGACAATGGCACCCAGACCTACTACGGCCATAACTCCTCTCTCCTTGTCTCTGCAGGGCAGAAGGTGTACAAGGGTCAGCAGATTGCACGGGCGGGCAGCACCGGGCGCTCCACCGGTCCCCACTGTCACTTTGAGGTACGGGTCCACGGCACCTCGGTCAATCCTCTGTCCTATCTGCCGTAGCTCTCTCCTGCCAGCCCTGTCGCACATTTTCATAGGCTGCTGGGAATATTCTGACCATTTAATCAAAAAACGACCGCCGTTGGCGGTCGTTTTTCTTGCCCTCCTGTCCTTTTTTTCAGCCTTCTATTTTGCCCCGGTCACCGATATAAAATATTTTCCATTGTATCCCCCACAAAGGGAGGCATATCCCAGAAAGAAATCAAAATGCTCCTTGCCCCTTGCGGAAGAGAGGTGTACAATGTAAAAAACATGTAAAGCCACACGGGAGGAGGGCCGGTATGCCGCAGACCTACGATTTCTCGAAGGGCAGCATCTCCAAAAATATTTTGTCGCTGGCGGTCCCCATGACAGCCGCTCAGCTGATCAACGTCCTCTACAGCGTAGTGGACCGCATCTATCTGGGTATGCTGCCTGGACACCTGGCTCTTACCGGCCTGGGCCTCACCCTGCCCGTCATCTCTATCATTATGGGCTTTGCCAATCTGTGCGGGACAGGGGGCGCTCCCCTGTGCTCCATTCACCGCGGCCGCGGAGATATAGAGGAGGCCGAGCGTGTCATGGGCAACGCCTTTGCGCTCCTCATCATCTTCGGTCTGTCTGTCACCGCCCTGTTCTTTATCATCAAGCGCCCCATGCTCTACCTCTTCGGTGCCAGTGACGCCACATATCCCTACGCCGACGCCTATATGACCATTTATCTGCTTGGCACGCTGTTTGTGATGATCGGGCTGGGGATGAATCCATTTATCAACGCCCAGGGTTTTGGAAAAATTGGGATGCTCACAGTGGGGCTGGGGGCCGTAGTCAATATCGTCCTGGACCCTATTTTCATCTTTCTTCTGGACATGGGGGTGCAGGGGGCCGCCCTGGCCACCGTCATTGCGCAGGGGTGCTCCGCTGTGTGGGTGCTGCGGTTTCTCACCAGCAGGACCGCAATTCTCCGCCTGCGCCGCTACTGCCTGGCCCTCAAAGCTGCCAGGGTGCGGCAGATCATCGCCCTGGGGCTGTCCGACTTCTTTATGAATCTCACCAACAGCCTGGTCCAAATCGTCTGCAACGCCACACTCCAAAGCTACGGTGGGGACCTCTATGTAGGGGTGATGACCATCATCAACTCCCTCCGCGAGGCCTTTAATATGCCCATACAGGGGCTCTCCAACGGCGCTCAGCCCGTGACCAGCTTCAACTACGGGGCCGGAAAGTACAGCCGCGTGTGCGCCTCCATCCGCTTCAGCGTAGCCGGCACAGTTGCCTGTGCCGCCTTTTTCTGGGCTATCACCATGCTGTTCCCCGCACCGCTCATCCAGATCTTCAACCGGGAGCCGGATGTGGTTGCAGCTGGCATCCCAGCACTGCGCATCTACTTCTGTCTCTTTATTCCCATGTCCCTGCAGATGGCCGGACAGGGCGTCTTTGTCAGTCTGGGCCGCTCAAAACAGGCCATCTTTTTCTCCCTGCTGCGTAAGGCAGTCATCAATGCGCCCCTCACTGTCCTGCTGCCCATCTGGATGGGCACCACAGGCGTCTTTGCGGCAGAGGCGGTGTCTCAGCTGATTGGCGGGGTGGCCTGCGGCACCACAATGTTTTTCACAGTCTACCGCCACTACCGGAACCGGCCGGACCGCCCGGCGCCGGACACCATTTAAGCCGTCTCTGATCAGCTCCGCAATCTATTTTCATTTTCTCCCTATTTTTGCGCTCCTCTGTGATTTTAACATGTTCTGCCAGCAGGGTCAGATGCAAAACGCCAAAAAACGGACATCCCGAGGCTGTATTCGTCCCGAGATGTCCGTTTTTCTTATGCAGCCGAGGGCTTTTGATTTCCCGGCATTATTGTTGGACCGCTAGACAGGCAGGGCAATAATCGCTGGGATCAGCACTGGCACAGACAGGGACAATATCACCCCAGAGGCAAAGGAATATATGGCCATGCGGTCACAGGTGGCGCTGACTACCACCGGCAGAACAGTGTCCATTGCGGTGGCGCCTGGGAGGGCTACGGCTTCAATATACCCCAGCTTTTTTGCCACCACCGGGACCGCCACAATGGAGAGAAGCTCATGGAGGATATTGGAGAGAAAAGCAGTCGCCGACACCGTAAGGGAGTAGGGCGCCAAGAGAGTAGGAGCCAGGGAGTACCAGCCAAAGCCCGCGGCAGCGGCCACACAGTCCTTAGCGCCCAATGGTAGAAATACGCCCACCGCTGCAGTCATTGCAACGGTGCCCACCATCACCGCCAGCGGCACCAGAAGTACACGGAGTCCCGCGGAGCGCACCTCATGGAGCATACCGCCCTGCCTCCCCATATCCAGGCCGACCAGCAGCAGGAGCACATACAGTCCCCCGTTAATGACCGCCCCGCAGTGGGCGGTCACAGAATCCGGGAACAGGAAACGACCCGCTGCCATTCCAAGCACCACCGTGGCGGCAATCATAGCTGTTAAGCTGTGGTCCACCGAAACCTTGCTCTCCTCCGGGCCGGCAGTCGCTTGCTCTGTCCGCTCCCAAGCTGCGCGCCCCTGTGCGTCCAGCTTCAAGATATGTCTGCGAAGGAAATGGACTGCCAGCATACTCCCCACCATGGAGGTGAGCGTGATGGCCAGCGCATTGAGGCCAATTGTCCCCAAAGAGGACACAATCTCCTCATTAGCGCCCAGTTCTGCACCCAAGGTGGCAATCAAAAGCAGCAGAGCAGCCGTCTGGAACCTCCCCAGCCACTCCATCGGACGGGAGCGGACAGCCGGCCGTGAGCCGAGGAAAGCCCCTAATACCACCAAAGCCAGATAGACCACCAGATTCACGAGAGTTCCGGACATCTGCTGCAAAAACAATTCCTCCCATCTCTCCACTCCGCAGAAAAGCCGGGCGGCAACCCCCTGCCGCCCGGCTTTGGTTTTTCTACTCTAATTGTACTATGGATCAGACCGCCTGTCAAATGATCGGGAGTTTTCCGGCCACCCAATGCGCTTTCTCAATCTGTGAACATCTGTACCCAACCATAGCCGGAAACCATACCATTTCTCTGCAAATTGCAGCCCACACCTATCGTGGTAAAATTCTCATTTAAAATATTGGCGCGGTGTCCTGGAGAGTCCATCCAAGCCGCCAAAATATACTCCGGACTGGAACCGCCATAGGCAATGTTTTCTCCCGCATACCCATAGCGAATCCCCGCCTCCTCCAGTGCTGTGAAGCAGCTACGTCCATCCGGCCGGGTGTGGGAATAGGACTCCCCGAGCTCCTCAGCGCGGATCTGGGCCGCCTCCGCTATTTGGTTGTTGGTCTTGAGGGCGGGAAGTCCCGCCTTTGCCCGCTCTTCATTGACCAGCTCCACCATGCGCTGGGTCAGCTCCTGGATCTCCTGCGCAGACAGACCACCGGAGCTGCTGTCTGCCCCGTCCTGGAGGGTGGCATCTGACTCTTCCGCTTCTGTCACCGTTATCGTAACCGC
>CALXGD010000064.1 GCA_944387745.1 uncultured Oscillospiraceae bacterium | reverse complement strand
ACCAAGGAGCAGTCCCCCGACGACAAGCGGGAGTACCACCTGTCGGTGACGCAGAAGTATATCGACTACTACAACATCAGCCAGCGCTACCTCACCACCGTCCTAAACCGGGTGAAGGAGCGTTTTCCGGAGGAGGATGTGGCCAAGCTGGAGGAGATGCTGGACGTCATCTCCGACGAGCTCATGCCGGAGTTGGACGCCCCGGTCCTGGCCCGTTCCCACCCAGCCTCCTGACCCGACAGCCCGGCCGTTCGGCCGGGCTGCCCGTTTATTTGGGAAAGTCTCCGTTCTTTTGTGTGTTCCCGCCCCTCAGGGGGCTGGAACACCAAGGAAAACTTTGAGCTTAGGAACACAAATTGGAATTGGGAAAAACCGCCCTTGTCCTGAGAGGGCGGTTTGTAGTATCCTATTGATAAATTTCCCGCGAAAGGAGGGGCCAACTTGAGTTTCCTGCCCGCCTCTCTCCAGGTCGGTCTGGTCGCCCTGCGGCAGTTCCCCGGGGAGCACCCGGACTTCTTCGCCTGGTATACCTTGCTGCTCCGCTTTTTATTCCCAATTTTGGCCGTTCTCATGCTAGCGCGGATTCTCCGTGCTCTGGTGAAGGCCGCCCCCAGGCCGGAGGTGTGGGCCTATCTGTCCCTGCCCAACGGGGCATCGGAGCCGCTGACCCACTGGGAGAATATCTTAGGCCGCAGCCCGGCTTCAGATGTGATTTTGAACTACCCCGTGGTCTCCCGGCAACACGCCGCCCTTCTCCGCACCGGGGAGGACCAGTGGACGGTGTATGACCTGGGCTCTAAAAGCGGGACCTATGTCAATGGAATCCGCGCAGCGGAGGCCGGGACCGCCCTGACCTTCGGTGACATACTTAGCCTAGGGGGCGTGGACACGGTGCTGCTCCCCATCTCAGACCAGGAGGCCGCCCGCCGCCGGAAGTACTCCGAACAGCCGGCCTCCCCCTGGGGGCCCCTGATTCTGCTAACTGTGTTTCAGGCGCTCACGGCCCTACAGTTTTTCTTCTCCGCCGGGGAGGAGTACGCGCTTCTCCTGCCCGCGGTGTTTTTGGGGCTGTGTCTGGTGATGTGGCTGTACGTTCTGATTCTCCGGGGCCTGGGCCGGACGGGCTTTGAGATGGAGACCATCGCCTTTTTCCTGTCCACGTTATCCCTGGCGGTGACGGCTTCCTCAGCGCCCGGTTCGGCGCTGAAACAGCTGTTTGCCGTCCTTTTGGGGATACTTCTGTTCTTGACGGTAGGCGTATTTTTACGCGATTTAGACCGAGTGCGTAAAATCCGGTGGATCATGGCCGCCGGAGCCGTATTTCTGCTGAGTCTGTCTCTGGTGCTGGGGGATGTGAAGTATGGGGCGGCCAACTGGGTAAGTCTGTTTGGTCTCTCCTTCCAGCCCTCGGAGCTGGCAAAAATCTGCTATATTTTCGCCGGTTCCGCCACTCTGGAGCGGCTGTTTCGGAGGCGGAATCTGGGGCTGTTCATTGTCCTCACCGGGGCGTGCATGGGCTGTCTGGCCCGGATGAGCGACTTTGGCACCGCCGCCATCTTTTTTGCGACCTTTTTGGTCATCGCCTATCTGCGCTCTGGGGACTACACCACTCTGGCCCTCATCTGCGGTGGGGCGGTGTTCGGAGGGCTGATGCTGGTGACGCTGAAGCCCTATATCCTCCGGCGGTTCGCCGCCTGGGGCCACGCCTGGGAGCAGGCCTCCGACGGAGGCTTTCAGCAGACCCGCGCCATGTCCGCCGCCGCCTCTGGCGGACTCATCGGCGTGGGGCCGGGGGAGGGCTGGCTCCACCGGGTGGCCGCCGCCGACACCGACCTGGTGTTCGGGATGCTGTGCGAGGAGTGGGGCCTGATCATCGCCCTGTTGGCGGTGGCCTGTATCGCCGCCCTGGCGGTGTTCGCCGTGCGCTGCTGCCGGGCGGGGCGGTCTAGCTTCTACACCATCGCCGCCTGTGCCGCCACCAGCCTTCTGGTGTTCCAGACCAGCCTGAATGTGTTGGGCTCGGTGGACATTCTGCCCCTCACGGGGGTTACCTTTCCCTTTGTGTCCAACGGCGGCTCGTCCATGCTGGCCTCCTGGGGGCTGTTGGCCTTTTTGAAGGCGGCGGACACCCGGAGCAACGCCAGCTTTGCGATTCGAACGGAGAAAACACACGGGGAGCAGTGGCTGGGCAACCTGATAACGAAACGGGACCGGACTGCGGGAGGGGAGGGAGACCGTGAAAAAAATTGAGACGCGCACCGTGATCTGTCTGATTCTCACCGCCGCGCTTCTGCTGGGTACGTCCCTGTTTGTGGTGCGCTTTTTCTGGTACGGAGGGGACTGGGCCTCCTTCGCCGCCAACCGGCACCTGTACAACAGCCAAGGGCAGCTGTCCGTGGGCCGGGTGCTGGACCGGGATGGAGACCTGCTCTCCTGGGTGGATGAGGACGGAAACCGGCAGTACTATGCCAACCAGACCGTCCGCATGGCCACCCTCCACGCGGTGGGGGACCCCAGCGGGGCCATTGGCACCAGCGCCCTGGTGGCCTTCGCCGATGAACTCTCCGGCTACAACTTCCTCACCGGGGCGGACAACCCCTTCGGCCAGGGGAACGACCTGTATCTGACCCTAGACGCCCGTCTGAACTACGAGGCATATCAGGCCCTAAATGGCCGCCGGGGGGCGGTGGGGGTGTACAACTATAAAACCGGGGAGATCTTGTGTATGGTCTCCGCCCCGGCCTTCGACCCGGCCAATCCCCCGGATATTCAGGAGGGGGATGGACACTATGAGGGGGTGTACGTCAACCGCTTCCTGTCCGGGACCTTCACGCCTGGCTCCGTGTTTAAGACTGTCACTCTGACAGCGGCGATCGAGCAGATTCCGGACCTGTTCCAGCGGCAGTTTACCTGTACCGGCTCCACCGTGGTGGGGGGTGAGACCATCACCTGCCCCTCCGCCCACGGGGAGATGGATATCGGGACGGCTTTCGCCAGCTCTTGCAACGGGGTATTTGCCCAGCTGTCGGTGGAGCTGGGGGCGGACGTCCTGGAACACTACGCGGACAAGGCGGGCCTGCTGGACCGCTATTCCGTGGACGGAATTCGGACCGCGGCGGGGAGCTATGATCCGGGGACGGCCCAGGGGGAGCTGGGCTGGTCCGGTGTGGGCCAGTTCAACGACCTGGTGAACCCCTGCGCCATGATGGTGTGGATGGGGGCCGTGGCCAATGGAGGGAAGGCCGCCGTCCCCCGGCTGATTCAGGAGGTGGACGGGGGGCTGCCCCGCCTCTCCCTGCCCTTCGGCGGGACCACCGGGCGGCTTATCGACCGGGATACGGCTCAGATTTTGGCCGGCCTCATGGCCCAGAACGTGGTCCAGACCTACGGCTCTGACCGGTTCCCCAATATGGACATCTGCGCCAAGTCGGGCACCGCAGAGGTGGGGGGAGGAAAGCGGCCCACCGCCTGGTTTGTGGGATTTCTGCGGAACGAGGACGCGCCCTACGCCTTCGCTGTGGTGGTGGAGGAGGGCGGCAGCGGCTCCGGAGCGGCAGGGGATGTGGCTGCTCGGGTGCTGGACGCGCTGGTGAACGGATATTGACGGGATGCACCCTTGCCAAACGGGGATACAGACGGTATAATGATTCCTGCGTCCGGCGGAAACTGGACAGACGGACCGGAGGATGGCTGCTCCGGGAGAGGGGAGGGCGCGCGCGTTTGCGCGTGCGAGACGGTATGGAAGCAAATCGCGTGCGCACCGGGCTGGGCTGGGCGGCCCTGTTTCTGGCGCTGCTGGGCCTGTGCTGGCTGTTCCCGGTGATCGGGGACGACTGGTTTCGGGAAGAGCTGGGGCGGAACCTGACCGGTCCCCTGGACCTGCTGGAGACGCTGATCTCCGGCTGGCAGACCTACAATGGACGCATCTCCGGCAATCTGCTGGCCTATGTGGCTGGGAGCCGGAAGCTGGTGCGGGAGCTACTTCGGGCGCTGTTTCTATTCGGAACCGTCTATTTCGCTGCCAGGAACGCCGGAGGGCGGGGGCTGTGGGGGACCCTGTTGATGGGGGCGGCCCTGCTGGCCCTGCCCCGGGACCTCTTTGCCCAGGTCTATCCCTGGGCGGCGGGCTTTTTCAACTATGTCCCCCCTGCGGCACTGCTGCTGGCGGCCTTCTGGCTGCTGGGGGCGGTGTTTGAGAAGCAGCCCGTCTCAGCGGGGGCCGGACGGGTTGCGGCTGTGTTTTTCCTGGGCTTTTTCAGCCAGTTTTTCATCGAAAACGACACAGTGTACGCCGTCTGGGCGGGCATTGTCCTGCTTGCTGGGGAGTGGATCGGGCGGCGGGCCGTCTCCCTGGCCACGGTGTCGTTTTGTGCGGGGACAATTTTAGGGGCGCTGCTGCTGTTTCTGTCCCCCTCCTACGGGCTGATCTGGACCCCGGGCGGGGCCTATGAGACTGGCCTGGGCCAGGGAATGTCCAGCCTGCTGGAGCGTGTGGAGGAAAACCAAGCGGTGGTGCTGGAATTTTTCATCACAGGCTGTCCGGTGCTCTTTCTGGGGCTGACGGGGCTGGGTGTGGTCTGGTTTTTCCGCTCCAAGAGAGCGGCGGTGGATCGGTTTTTGGCGGCGCTGCTGGTGCTGGGCTGTCTCCGGTTTGCAATGGACTACTGGGGAGAAGGCCCTACAGAGGATCTGGCCGTCGTCGTACTGTGGGGCCTGGCCCTGGGGGCGGGCTGTTGGCGGTGGCTGCCCCGGGGGGCGGCCCGGAATCGGGCCCTGTTTTTCTGGGCCGGGTCGGCGGTGTCCGCCCTGCCCCTGCTGGCTGTATCCCCCATCGGGGCCCGGTGTCTGTACTTATCCTATGTGTGTCTCACGGTGACGGCGGGGAATCTGCTCTCTGCCCTGGAGTTGGACCGTCTGCCCCTATGGGTGCGGCGGGGAGTCCCCCTGGCTGTGGGGGTCTGGGTGCTGGTGTTTTATGTCCACCTGTTTGTGCCCATCCACGCCCTGGAGGGGGAGCGGATTGCCGCCCTGGAACAGGCGGTGGCCCAGGGGGCGGCGGAAGTGGTCCTGCCGGCCTATCCCAACCCGGACTACCTCTGGGAGGGTGACACGTTTAAAATCACCAGCCGCTACTACCATGAGGTGCCCGGCGACCTGGCGGTGGTGTTTCAGCCGGAGGACCAGTGGAGAGGGGAGCGGTAGCCATGGAACTCGAACGGCGGGACCTCTGGTTCCGCGGGGCGTTTTTCCTGCTCTTGGCGGCGATCTATGGGGCGGTGTTCTGTTTTTTACAGGGAACCTCCTTCTTTGACGTGACCCTGGCCCACAACGACCGGCTGTTCTCAGCGGACGACGTGTACTGTGCCCTGAATTTTTATGCCGTCCCCATGGACACCTCAGCCCGCATTATCAAGCACCCCCTGTTCCTGGTCCTGGCCAGCGCCCTCACCTGGCTGGAGGGGCTGATCTTTGGACCGGTGAGCGCGGCGGAGCACTACGGCCACATCGTCCTGCTCCAGATGGGGCTGTCCCTGCTCTCGACCCTCTATCTGGAGCGGATTCTTCGGCTGCAGGTTGGCCTCAGCCAGCGGCGGGCCCTGCTGCTGTGCGCCGTGTATGCCCTGGCCTTCTCCACCCTGTTCTACACCTTTGTGGCGGAGACCTACATCTGGTCCGCTCTGCTTCTTCTGATGACCTTTTTCTACGCCCGCCGGGGGAGTGGGCCCGTCCTCGTCGTTCTGGGGGTGCTGGCCGCCGGCGTGACCATCACCAACTGCGCCCTGTGGGCCGTCATTGTATGGCTGGGCCATCCGGGCCGGCGTCGGGAGAGGGCGCTGGTGCTGCTTCTGGGGGGTGTGTGCTTCTGTGCCATCACGGCCCTGCTGCCGGTGGGAGAATTTTTCTTTGCCAACATCATCTCCGGCGGGCTGGGCAGCGCCCAGAGCTTTCGGGACCAGTTCCCTCTGGGGGAGCTTTTGGTGCGGATTTTTTACGCGTTTTTCGGCTCCACGGTATTCTGGCTGGACACTGTCTCCGCCACCCCCTTCGGGGCCTTTCCGGGGGACGCCCTGTCCTTTCTGCCCTCCGCGCCGGTGTGGATTACGGCGGCCTGTCTGGTCTGGCTGGCGCTGCTGGTCTGGACGGCGGCGCGGGAGTGGAAAAATCCCCTGCTGTGGGCTCCGTTGGGTGTGCTGGGGTGCAATCTGCTGCTCCATGGAGTGATTCAATATGGCTTGAAGGAGGGGTTCCTCTACTCCCTCCACCACTGGCCGGCCCAGGTGCTGATTGCCGCCCTGTCCGTGCGGCCCCAGACCGGGCGGAGACCAGGGGCGGTGTATGAGGGAATTTTATGGGGCTTCCTCCTGTGTGAGATTCTGCTGAACCTGTCCGGCTATCGGGAGCTGGTCCAATTTTTGACGAGGTGATCCGGTGAAACCCTATCTGCAGCTGCTGCGGCCCAAGCATTGCATCAAAAATCTTCTGGTGGCGCTGCCCCTGGTGTTCAGCGGCCGCCTGACGGAGCTGGTGCTCCTCTGGCGGACCGCCTGCGCGGTGTTGGCGTTCTGCGTGCTGGCCTCGCTGGTCTATATCATCAACGACATCCGGGACGTGGACAGGGACCGGCAGCACCCCACCAAGTGCCGGCGGCCCATCGCCAGCGGCGCGGTGCCCCCCTCCCACGCGGCGGCGGAGTGTGTGCTGCTGCTAGGTGTGCTGATTGGCCTGGCCTGGGTGGGGCAGTTTCCCCCAAAAAGCTGGCTGTGCATGGGGGTCTACTTTTTCCTGAATTTGGGGTACAGCTTTGGACTGAAGGACGTGCCCATTGCGGACGTGGCCATTTT
>CALXGD010000063.1 GCA_944387745.1 uncultured Oscillospiraceae bacterium | reverse complement strand
GCAGGTGGACAAGCTGGACCTGAAGGACGACGTGCTCCGCCGGGCCAACGGCTTCTACACCTACTTCGCCGCCGACATCGCCTACCACCGGAACAAGCTGGAGGTGCGGGGCTTTGACAAGGCGGTGGACGTATGGGGGGCCGACCACCACGGCCACGTGGCCCGCCTCCAGGCGGCCCTGGACGGCCTGGGTCTGGATGGCTCCCACCGGCTCATCGTGGTGCTCATGCAGCTGGTGAACCTGATGCAGGACGGAAAGCCAGTGCGCATGTCCAAGCGCTCCGGCAAGGCCATCGCCCTCCACGACCTGCTGGACGAGATCTCCGTGGACGCCGCCCGGTACTTCTTCAATTCCAGGGTGTCCACCACTCCCCTTGACTTTGACCTGGACCTGGCCGTCCGCCAGGACAGTGAGAACCCGGTGTACTATGTCCAGTACGCCCACGCCCGAATCTGCTCTCTGGCGGCGATGCTGGCCGCGGAGGGCAACCCGGTTCCCAAGGTCGAATCTCTGGACGTCACGCTGCTGTCCGCCCCGGAGGAGCTGGCCCTGATGAAGGCCCTGGCCCAGTATCCGGAGGAGAGTCACCTGGCGGCCCGGGACTATGACCCCAGCCGCATCAACCGGTATCTGGTGGACCTGGCCGGGGACTTCCACCGCTTCTACCGCAGCTGCCGCATCAAGGGGGAGGAGCAGAACCTGCTTCTGGCCCGGCTGAAGCTGGCGGACACGGTGCGCTCCGTCCTGGCCAACGGCATGGGCCTGCTGGGGGTGTCCGCGCCGGAGACCATGGCCGGCGGCGGCTTCCTCTATGAGAGCAGGCTGGCCGCCGGAGAGGTGGACCGGGAGACTGCCGAGGCCGCCGCCCGCCAGCGGGAGGAGCGGAGAAAGCGCCGGAAAAAGGGACATGACCAGGGGGACGGAGAGGACTGACGGCGGGTGATTTTCCGCTTTTGCAGGGGGCTGCGCCGCCTGCGGCCGGCGGGATTCTGGTGGTAAGAGATGGACTGGAGTAAGCTGAAAACAGATCTGGAGAACCGCGCCCCGGGGCTCATGGACGCCACAGGGCGGTATGCCGTTCTGGTGCCCCTGGTGGACGGGGAGGGGGGACCCTCTCTTCTCTATGAGGTGCGGGCGGGCACCCTGCGCCGGCAGCCAGGAGAGGTGTGCTTTCCAGGGGGCAGAATAGAGGGGGACGAGTCCCCGGAGGCCTGCGCCCTGCGGGAGACCTGGGAGGAGCTGGGGATTCCCCAAAAACACATCCAGGTGCTAGGCCAGCTGGACTTCATCGCCCACCGGGCCAACTTTATCATGTACCCCGTCCTGGCCCGGGTGGAGCGGCGCGCCCTGGCGCTGCTGTGCCCAAGTCCCGCCGAGGTGGAGACGGTCTTTCAGGTCCCACTGGCCTGGCTCATGGACCACCCGCCCCAGGAGTACCGCTATGCCCTGCTGCCCCAGACCGACGAGAAGTTCCCCTATGAGCGCATCGGGATCTCCCGGAACTACCGCTGGCAGCCAGGTGGGGAGTGCGTGCCCGTCTACTACTGGGAGGGCCGCGCCATCTGGGGACTCACCGGGCGGATCACCCGACATCTGGTGAACCTGCTCCGGGAGATGGGGGACGTGCTGTGAGAGGTCCGGAGCGCCTTGGGCCCTACACCCTCTTTCAGCCGGAGGGGGTCTTTCCTCTGGGGGAGGATGCCCTGGCTCTGGGAGAATTCGCCACTGTGCGCCGGGGCTGGCGGGTGTGCGACCTGGGGACAGGGAGCGGCGCGCTGCTTCTGCTGCTGGCGGGGCGTGAGCCGGCCCTGGAGCTCTATGGGGTGGACCGGGATCCGGCCGCCGTCCGGGCCGCCCAGGAAAATTTAACCCGGAACGGCCTGACCGGGGAGCTTTGGACCGGAGACTGGTCGGACTGCCCCTTTCCGCCGGGGCAGTTCCACCTGGTGGTCTCCAACCCGCCCTACTTTTCTCCCAAAACCGGGGGAGACGGGGGCGCGGCCCGGATGGAGACGGGGCCGGACGATTTGGAGGCCCTGTGCCGGGCGGCGGCCCGGCTGCTGAAAAACGGGGGCCGGTTCGCCCTGTGCTTCCGGCCGGAGCGGCTGGCGGACCTGTTTTTTGCCCTGCGGGGGAGCGGCCTGGAGCCCAAGCGCCTCCAGCCGCGGGCCCACAGCCCGGCCCACCGGCCCTCCCTGGCCCTGGTGGAGTCCGTGCGGCAGGGGAGACCGGGCCTGGAGGTACTCCCCCTCTGGTGCCGGGAGCAGAGGGGGCATGTGGACCACCTGTAAAGCCTTTTGCCTTGTGTATGAGGGCGCTCTATAAGGGGAGGATGATCGGTTGGAGATGACAGCTCCCCTGGAGCGCCCCCGCATCAGTCGCCTGTGGCGACAGCTTCCCCCTTGCGGGGGGAAGCTTTTTTGACCGGAAGAAGCAGAAAATTCTGCGGGCGGCCACAGGCCGCCCCTACATGGATCGGGAGGTCTGTCATGTCTGTATCCCTATATCTGGTCCCCACCCCCATCGGCAACCTGGGGGACATCTCCCAGCGCATGGCTGATACGCTGGCCCAGGCGGACTTCATCGCCGCTGAGGATACCCG
>CALXGD010000062.1 GCA_944387745.1 uncultured Oscillospiraceae bacterium | reverse complement strand
ACCTACTCCACCGCCGACACCGTCCGTCCCGCCCTGCAGCTGGTGAAGACCAAGCCCGGCAACAAGATCGTCTCCTCCTGCTTCATTCTGGTGCGCCCCTCCGCCACTGGCGACAACGACGTGCTGGCCATGGCCGACTGCGCCATCAACATTAAGCCCAACGAGGACGAGCTGGTGGAAATCGCCAGAGAGACCGTCGCCTGCGCCCGTATTTTCGGCGTGGATCCCAAAGTAGCCTTCCTGAGCTACTCCACCTTCGGCTCCGGCAAAGGCGAGGACGTGGACAAGATGCGCAATGCCTGTGAGAAGGCTAAGGCCGCCATGCCCGACGTGCCGGTGGACGGTGAGATGCAGTTCGACGCCGCCGTCTCTCCCCGGGTGGCTCAAACGAAGTGTCCCGGCTCCAAGGTGGCCGGCTATGCCAACACCTTCATCTTCCCTGACATCAACGCCGGCAATATCGGCTACAAGATCGCCCAGCGTCTGGGCTCCTTCGAGGCTTACGGCCCCATCCTTCTTGGCCTGAACGCCCCCATCAATGACCTGTCCCGGGGCTGCAACGCTCAGGAGGTCTATTCCATGGCCATTATCACTGCTGCTCTGGCGGAAAACTGATCAAAAAGGCGCTTGTTTCAGGCGGGCCCCAACAGGGGCCCGCTTTTGATTTGACTGCATGGCAAGGGAATATGTCCTGGACCTCATCCCAGATGGGGCCCGCCGGAGGGCTGATACAATCGTTTTGTCGCCGGCAAACCCCTTGGCACAGGCGAAATTGATTTTCGCTGAGCATTTTAAGGCCAGCGGGCGCCGGCATATTCCTTTTCCGCTTTCCTCCTATACCCTCCGGCTCACTCTGTTTCCCAATGTTTCTCCATTCGAATTGGGAAATACCACACACAAAACTTGAGATTCGAAAAACGCCAAGGCCCCGCGGAATACCAGCAGGCCTTGACGTTTTTCTTTTATTCCAGCACCTTTTTTATATTCTCCTGGATCCTCCGGTCCAGAGACCTGTACTGTCCCTGCTCCTCCCCAGTGAAACCGGCAAACCGCGCATGATCATAGTCCTCCAGCGCCTGCTCCACATCCAGCAAAAACGGCCTGGCCGCAGGCAAAAGGACCGCTTGAAGCTGCTTGGTCAGTTCGCCCGCCGCATCCTCCTGGGAATCCTCCACCCGAAGAAATCCCTTCATCGACAGCTTCTGCAGCAGCAGCGTCAGCTCCACGCGGCTCACCCCAGCCAGATCTGCCAGTTCTTTTCGGCTGTTCAAGCCCCTAATATGCTGCAGGCACAACAGCACCCGCGCCTCTGCATCGCCCAAATTATGCTTCCCTGCCGCCGTGGACAAATAGCGCTCCAGCAGCTTTCGCTCTCGGTAGACGTCTGACAGAACCCCCTGCTCCGCAATCGCCTGGGAACAGATTGTCGGCCGCTCATCTCCTAATTTTTTCAGTCCTGGCAGCAGCGCCTCATCCCCTGCTGCATCCACCAAAAAGCGATAGACCTTCAGTCGATTTTTTTCATAGTCCCGCTCATCCAGCACATGCTTGTAAAAATTCTGATAGTACTCAAATACCTGCAGCTTCATCCGGATCACTTTGGGAATGGTCATACTCTGGGCAACCAGCGATCCCTTTGTTTTTACGTAATAATAAATCGGCATACGAAGGGCACAAAAGGTCTCTCCATGGAGGATATATTCCAGATTAAAAAGAAAATCCTCACACCAGTGAATCTTTTCATCCATACGCAGATGCTCCCGCTCCACCAGCTCCCGCCGGAACAGCTTATTCCAGAGCACACCGTAATAGTAGTCCGCCGGATTTTCCATCATATGGGCGGCAAATTCCTCCCGCGACATGACACCTTCCTCATCAATCTCCCCCTTGTGGGAGATCCGATCCCCCGATACCCGGTAAAAGTCGGCAATCACCAGATCACAGCTGTTCTCCCGGGCTGTGCGCACCATCAGCTTGGTAGCCTCCGGCGCCAGCCAGTCGTCACTGTCTACAAACTGAAGAAATTCGCCCCTCGCCTGGTTCAGTGCCTTGTTGCGGGCGGCGGACACCCCTCCATTTTTCTTGTGGATTACTCGGATTCGCTCATCCTCAGCCGCATAGCTGTCGCAGAGGGAGCCAGAACTGTCTTGGCTGCCGTCATCCACCAAAAGCAGCTCAAAATCTCCATACTCCTGCTTCCGTATGCTGTCCACACAACGGCACAGCGTCTTTTCGGCGTTATATACCGGAACAATGATGCTGACCACAGGATCTTTTTTCGCCATAGAGAGGCCTCCTTTCATTCCTGCGCCTGCTGCAGATAAATTCATTATACCGGGACTGGCCGTCCCATACAATAAAAATTTCTTTCAGCATCCTCCCCGCCTCACCATTTTTGACGCCAGTATGGACTCTACCCCCGTTCTGGCCTTCCCCGAAGAAGGGAGCAGGGGAAAACCAGAGTGTAAAAGCAGAGGAATACCTCCAATATCCGCTCTCACAGAGAGCACCTTGTCCCTCTGGGAAATTTAATGAAATTTTTAATGTTTCTTTTGAGAAAGCTAATGCTTCCGCTGTACCATAGGGCCTGTATTCAGGAAATCCAGGTCACACCTGCTGCACTTCTGGCCATGGATTTTCTCCAACACCGCACAATAAAAGGAGTAAACACCATGGAAACCATCCCTGCACCCTCTGAGGGCTCCCTCCTGGACATTCCTGGACAGTCCAGCCCCTCTCACACCCGGCCAGGCCCTAGGAAACGCGGAACCTGGAAAAAGCGGCTGATCGTCTGCGCAGCACTTCTGGCCGTTCTGTTCTGGATCTTGGTCCGTCCCATACTCAGCAGCAGCCCCGCCTCTGAGGGGCTCTATCAAATCGTCTCCGCCCAACTGCGGGATTTGACCACATCCATCTCTGGCTCCGGCACTGTCACCCCCATTGAGTCCTATCAGGTATCGGCCCTGGTCTCCGGAGAAATTTTAGAATCCCCTTTCGAGGACGGAGACCAGGTGGATCAGGATCAGCTTCTCTACCGCATCGACCCGGGCAGCGCACAAACTGCGCTGCAGCAGGCCCAGCTGTCTGTCCAACAGGCCCAGTTGAACTATGACTCCCTGACAGACAGCCTCCAGGTCCGCGCCGTGGGAGGCGGCGTAGTACAGGCTCTCCACGTACAGGAGGGAGAGCTGGTTTCCGCCGGCTCCCCTGTGGCTGACATCACAGATACCTCCTTTATGACCCTCACAGTACCCTTTCTGTCTGCCGACGCCGCCCACATCTCTCCGGGTCAGTCCGCCCAAGTCATTCTTGCAGGAACCTTGGAGGTTCTCCCCGGATCTGTGGAGTCCGTAGCTACCGCCGACCAAGCGGGCAACGGCGGCGCCCTGATCCGGCAGGTCAAAATCCTCCTTGCCAATCCCGGCGCCCTCACCGCCTCTACTCAGGCCACTGCTCGGATCGGAACCTTCGCCTGCGCTGCTGGGGGAACCCTGACCCCAAGGCTGAGCCAGACAGTAACTGCCTCTGCCAGCGGTGAAATCACCCATCTGAATGTCTCTTTGGGAAGCCAGGTCTCTCCGGGAGCGGTTCTGGCCACACTGGGAGGGCGCTCCGCCCAAGCCTCTCTGGAAGATGCGGCTCTCGCGCTTCAGAATACGCAGCTCGCCCTTCAAAGCGCCCAGGATGCCCTAGAGCGCTACGTCATCACCTCCCCCATCTCCGGCACAGTCATTGAGAAAAATTTAAAGGCAGGCGACCAGCTGGACGGCAGTGAATCCGGTGCACTGGCGGTGATCTACGATTTGAGCGCTCTGGAGCTGCAAATGAATGTGAGTGAGCTGGATGTCGGCAAAATCCAGCCGGGCCAGGCCGTGGAAATCACAGCGGAAGCTCTGCCTGGTGAGGTTTTCACCGGCACAGTAAAAAAGGTGAGCATCAACGGCACCACCACCAACGGATTCACCACCTATCCGGTCACTATTCTGATCTCGGAGTACGGGGACCTGAATCCGGGCATGAATGTATCCGCCAATATCATAGTTGAACAGGCAGAGGACGCACTGTGCATCCCCTCGCCAGCGGTGAACAGCGATGGGACCGTTCTGGTCGCCGGCGAGGGCGCCCTGAATCCGGACGGCTCTGTGGCAGACCCCGCACAAATCGAGCGCAGGCCAGTCGTTCTGGGCAGAAGCAGCAAAGAGTTTGTAGAGCTCACCTCCGGTTTGACACCAGGAGAGGCTGTCCTCATTCCCGTACAGGCCCAGGAGTCCGGCTTCCTCTCCAGCTCCGCAGAGGAGGGCTGACCGGATGGACCACCTGATTGAACTGCGGAATATATACAAAATTTATCCCATGGGGGATGAGAACGTTCACGCCCTGGACGGAGTCACTATCACCATTGATAGAGGGGAATTTGTAGCCATTGTGGGCTCCTCCGGGTCTGGAAAATCCACCGCTATGAACATCATCGGCTGTCTGGATGTACCTACCTCTGGTATCTACCGTCTGGGGGGTGTTGATGTGTCTACCATGGATGACGACCAACAGGCGGAAATCCGCAACAAAATGCTGGGCTTCATCTTTCAGCAATATAACCTGATTCCCAAGCTTACCGTACTGGAAAACGTGGAGCTTCCTCTTCTGTATGCGGGCATCCCGGCCACAGAGCGGAGGGAGCGCTCTCTCCTGGCGCTCAGCCGGGTAGGGCTGTCTGGAAAGCAGCGCAACCTCCCCTCCCAGCTCTCCGGCGGCCAGCAGCAGCGAGTCTCCATCGCCCGAGCTCTGGCGGGAAATCCGTCGGCTATTTTGGCCGATGAACCTACAGGGGCCTTGGATTCCCGCACCGGCCGTGAGGTGCTGGATTTCTTGAAAAAGCTCAACCAAGAGGGGGACACCGTGGTCCTGATCACCCACGACAACTCCATTGCCCTCAAAGCTGACCGGATCATCCGCCTCCAGGATGGAAAGGTCATTTACGACGGGGACGCCCGCGACCCCCGGGCGGTGGTCCGACCGGAGGAGGCGGAGCACAGTAGACCAAAGGAGGGGATCTCATGGATGTAGGACAGTCCTTCCGCCTGGCTATAAAGTCCCTGACTACCAGCAAAATGCGCTCTCTCCTCACCATGCTTGGCATTATCATCGGCGTGGCCTCGGTGATCGTCATTCTCTCCCTGGGCAACGGAGTACAGGGGATGATCGACCAGCAGGTGGACAAATTGGGCATCAACATGATACAGACCTCCGTGTGGGGCCGGGGGGACGGCTCTACTCTGGATTTATACCCAGAGGATATGTATCGCCTGGTGGAGGAAAACCCAGAGGTGCTCACCGGCGTCTCGCCCTATGTATCCTTCCAGGCCACCCTCCGCCGCGGCGATGAGAAATTTGACAAAACTCATCTCTATGGAGTCAGCGAGGTCATGTTCAACAACACCAGCCAGTCCACCATTGACGGTGGGGAACAGCTGGCCCAAGGCCGCTTCCTGTCCTATCTGGATGTGGAACGGCGGCAGAAGGTGTGCGTCATCGGGGACTACCTGGCCCAGAAGATGTTTCAGGGAGATGCCCTAGGCAGGCAGCTGTCTATTAACGGAGCCTCCTATACCGTAGTCGGTGTACTGGAGCGGCTGAGCACCGGCGAAATGTCGGCCGGAGGGCCGGACGACCAGATCTACATCCCCTATGAAAATGCTCTGGAGATCATGGGAGCCCGCTATGTGACCTTATATATGTTTACCAGCACCTCCGGTGAAACAGCGGCCAGGGCCAAGGCCATCATTGACAGCATGCTCTACAGCCGATTTCAGGGCGACGAGGACGCCTACTATACTACCACCATGGAGGAGCAGGCCAAGCTTATCAATGCCATGATGGGGGTTGCGATCGGAGTGCTGGTGGCCATCGCCGCCATCTCACTCCTGGTAGGCGGCATCGGTATTATGAACATCATGCTGGTCTCCGTCACAGAGCGCACCCGGGAGATCGGCATCCGCAAATCTCTGGGAGCTAAACGGCGGGACATCCGCAGTCAATTTGTGATTGAGGCGGGAACCACCTCTGCTGTCGGCGGTCTGTTGGGCATTGCCTTGGGCTGCCTGCTGGCCACGGGAGTGGGCTCTCTGCTGGGGTCCATGCTCACCTCAGAGATGGGCGGAGGCGCTACCTTCTCCGCCGTACCTACCCTGAGCTCAGTGGCCATCAGCTTCGGCGTTTCTGTAGGGATCGGAATATTGTTTGGCTATCTGCCCGCCAATAAAGCGGCGAAGCTCAACCCCATTGATGCCCTGCGGTACGACTAGATTTTCAATGCGGAGCGGGCAGATTAGAGAGCAGGGCTGTCAACTGCCTCTTCACGTTCTACGCTCCGCACGCTCCAAGAAAGGGGTTTTACTATGAAAAAAAGAGTTTTGACCGCTCTTCTGGTCCTCTGTCTCTCCCTCTCCCTGACCATGCCCGGCTGGGCTGCTGGAATTGTTCCCTCCCCAGGCGAGGTATCTCAGGCAATCTCTGCTCTGGGAATTTGGGAGGGGAGCACAAATCTGTCCCACACTGTCACCCGAGCGGAATTTGTCACCATGGCTGTCAAGGCCTCCCCCGGCGGAGGACAAATCGGCACAGCCTCCACCTCTCCTTATCCGGATGTGCCCTATACCCACTGGTCGGCAGGCTATATAGAGGCCGGTATATCCCTGGGGCTTGTCACCGCATATTCCGACGGAACCTTCCGGCCGGACACTCCCATCACCTTGGCAGAGGGCGTCACCATCCTTCTGACCCTTTTGGGATATGTGCCTCAAGATTTCTCCGGAGCTTACCCCACTCCCCAACTGGTCCTGTACCGCAGCCTGGACCTGGACCAGGGCGTATCCGCTCAAAATGCCACCGATACACTGACTCAGCAGGATGCCATGTATCTTTTCTATAATCTCCTGGCCACCCCCACAAAAGAGGGCACAGCCTATGCCACCCAGTTGGGCCACTCCCTCACTTCGGCCGGAGAACTGGATCTGGTAAGTTTGATCAACAGCGAGATGGAAGGGCCGCTGGTGGCCTCCGAAAACTGGCAGGCCTCTATCCCCTTCTCTCTGGCTGGAGTCACCGTACAGCGGGACGGGAGCGCCTCCAGTCTCCAGGAGATTCAGAAGGGCGACCTCATCTATTGGAACCAGGCAATGCACACCCTTTGGGTCTCCTCCCAACGGGTGACCGGAACCATTCAGGCGGTGGAGCCCTCCGCCTCTCAGCCCGCCTCCGTTCAGATTCTGGGGCGCACATATTCTATTGAGAGCGCCCAAGCCGCCTATGCCCTATCTGATTTGGGGCCCTATCGGCTGGGGTCCACAGTTACCCTCCTGCTGGGACGAAGCGGCGGAGTCGCCGCTGTGATTGCACCCTCCGCCGTACAAAATGAGCTTTGCGGCGTAGTGATACAAACAGAACGGGGTAACTATCCAGACAGCTATGGCGGAACCTACGCCGCCGACCAAGTGACAATTCTAGCCACTGACGGCGGCACCTATCAGTACCAGTGGACCGCCAACTACTTGGAGCCGGGCGATCCGGTGGGAGTCAGCTTCTCCCCAGAGGGACAGGTCGTTCTAAAACGTCTGTACTCTGCCAGGGTGGAGGGACAGGTCTCTCAAGACGGCGCCCGGGTGGGCACCACTTCTTTTGCCCCAGACGCAGAAATTCTGGACGTGACTGGCCGCCGGGCAGTCCGGATTTTCCCCAGCCGTCTGGCCGGCCTGAAGCTGACTCAGGACAAGGTGACCTACTGCTCTCTCAACCAGCGCGGAGAGATCTCGCGCATGATCCTGAAGGACGTCACCGGAGATGCCGGACAGTACGGTGTGCTCACCCATATGGATTCCATGGGGGAGGGAATGTTCGCTTACTACTCCTATCAGTATGACTGGAACGGAACCAGCTACACGCTGCCCTCCACCACCACCCGCTACCCAGTCCAAACAGGTCCCATCCAGATCACTGGGAACCCGGCCGATCCGGACCGTCTGCTCCCTTTGACCCGGGTCAAAGGAGATGGTGTCCTCGGCCGACTCCTGCTGGCTGATGGTCAAAGCTATCCCATTGCAGAGCAAGTAGCCGTGTACGAATACCGGAACCGGGAGTATTTTCTCTCCACCCTGGACCGGGTCCAGGAGCAGGGGCTCTCCCTCACCGGCTGGTATGACCGGCCCATGGACGAGGGTGGCCGCATCCGAGTGATTCTGGCTCAGTGAACCGCGCCGCTCCCCACCGCCCCGCTCTACTGTGGCCCCGGGAGGCACACTAACCTCAGAAAACGCAGGCGGCGGACCTATCCGGTCCGCCGCCTGGTCCGTATCACATTGTTCACCGCGTCAGCAGCTTCTTCATGGCCTCCTCCAGGCCGTCTACCGTCAGCGGGTACATGGGAAAAATACCCGCAATTCGGTCATATGTCTCACTCCAGTACTCCCCCCAGGAGGGGCGGTCGCTGGGATTGAGCCAGATCACATTGTGGTACTTGTCTCGAAGCCGCAGCAGCCAGTCCAAACCAGATTTCGGCCGGCTGGAATCTGCATCCCGGCTTGTATACCACCCGCCTGTGAGCTCATAGGGGGCCATCTGGGCGTCCCCCACAAAGATTACCTTGTACTCTGAGGACAGGTTTGACAGCAGCCAGTCCGTTGGAATTGAGCCGGAAGGCAGCAGGTTAGGGGAGTCATATACCCGGCTGTACAGGCAGTTGTGGAAATAATAGACCTTCAGGTCCTTAAAATGTCCCACCTTGCTCACAGCTTGGAACAGGGCGGAGCACAGCTGAGCATAGTAATCCATTGACCCGCCGGAATCCATCAGCAGAAGCACCTTTACCGTGTTCTGACGGGGTCTCTTATACCGCACTGTGAGCATCCCGCCGTTTTCCGCCGTATCCTGGATGGTGTTGTCCACATCAAATTCTGTGGGGGGGAGATCCACCAACCCGGAGTACTGGCGCAGACGTCTTAAAGCGATCTGGAACTGGCGGGTGTCCAGCGTATTGTCCTGTCTGAAATCCCGGAAATGGCGTTCCCCCGCCACGCGAAACGCGCGGCGGTGCCGGCCCTGTCCGCCCACGCGGATCCCCTTGGGGGAGAGGCCAGAGTTGCCAAAGGCGGACATGCCGTGAGTTCCTACCCAGTAATTGCCACCATTGTGCTGAGAATCCTGCTCCCTCATCCGCTCTTGGAGCATCCGCTCAATTTCTTCCTCAGAGAGCATCTCGTTGAGCTGAGCCTGCTCCTCATCCCAGTTGGCGTAGTCCTGTAAAACCTCCGGCCGGTTGAGCCAGTCCAGCAGCTCCTGAGAAATCTCCCCCTCGAAGGGGACATTCTGAAAATACTGGAGGAAACAGCGGTCGAAGCGGTCAAAGTCCGCCTCGCTCTTCACCAGCAGACACCGGCACAAATGGTAAAAGCCGGTGAAGCTGGAGTGGTGGAGTCCTTTGTCCAGGGCTTCCATCAGAGACATCCACTCTGTCAGGGAGACCTTCAAGCCCCCCCGCCGAAGGGTGTAGAGAAAGTCCTCAAACATAGACGGCACCTCTTACTTCCACGCCCGACGCAGGGCATCCATATCCTCATTTTTCTTGAGAAGAACCCCCAGGTAAGGGACCTCCTCCACCACACGGCTGGGGTCCACCCCCTCATGGACCAGAGCGCGCAGCCAGTCAATGATCTCGCTGGTAGAGGGCTTTTTCTTGATCTGGGACAGCTTTCGGATGCGGTAAAATGCCTCCAGCGCCTGCGTCAGCAGCTGCTCATCCAGGTCAGGGAAATGGACGCGGACAATCTCTGCCATCAGCTCCCTGTCGGGAAATTCGATATAGTGAAATACACACCGGCGCAGGAAGGCATCGGGCAGCTCTTTTTCCGCGTTAGAGGTGATAATCACTACTGGACGGTGCTTGGCAGTGACAGTCTCGCCGGTCTCCGGGATGTGAAACTCCATCCGGTCCAGCTCCCAAAGCAAATCGTTGGGGAATTCCAGGTCCGCCTTGTCAATTTCATCAATCAGAAGAATTGCCTGTTCCGCCGCAGTAAACGCCTCACCCAATTTCCCCAGTCGGATGTACTTGGATATGTCATCCACTCCCTGCCCACCAAACTGGCTGTCGTATAGCCGCTGCACCACGTCATATACGTACAGGCCATCCTGGGCCTTTGTCGTAGACTTGATGTTCCAGATGATCAGCTGTTTGTTCAGGGCCTGGGAGATCGCCTCTGCCAGCATAGTCTTTCCGGTGCCCGGTTCCCCCTTAATGAGCAGGGGTTTTTGAAGCACCATTGCAATATTTACGGCCCGCATCAGCTCCTCTGAGGCCACATAGTTTTGACTGCCGTGAAATTCGCTCATATTCCATTCCTTTCCGGGAGAAAATACCCCCGCTGTCTTTGTATTTGCAGCAGTTGTATTTTACCCATTTCCGACAGAAATTTCAACCCCAGTGGAGGACGGTCTGCCCTGTACGGCGGGGGACTTTTCACAGATTTTTCTTGAATTCCCCGTCCGGGCTGTGCTATACTAACACCGGAAAGGACTGTGCCCGGCCCCTTCTGCGGCCGGGCTCATTTATTCAGGGAAGGAAGTGGAGTTTCATGGAAGGCCGAAGTCGTCATCGGGAACAAAAAGCCTGCTGTCACGAACGGCAGGCGGCGGAGCTGTCCCCTTTGGCTTTCTGGCTCCGCCGCCTCTCTCCGCGCCAACAGCCGGACGGGCCTGTATGAGATCTGCGTCCCGGCGTTTGGAGGATATCTGCCCGCTCGTAGCAGCCACAGGCGCGGTGCGCCCTGTGGCTTTTTTGCGTCCCGCCTTCACCTATAGGATTCATAATACAATCGGAAGGGGGAGAGTTTAATGCCGGAGAAATATGATCTGGAACAGCTGACGGAGCTGGTAAAAACCAAACAATTCCGCAAACTGCGGGAGATCCTGACGGAAATGAACGTGGTGGACATCGCCGAGTTTCTAGATGAGCTGGAACCAGAGGAAACTGTGCTGGTCTTTCGTCTGCTGCCCAAGGAGCAGGCCGCCGAGGTGTTTGCTGAGCTAGAGGACTCCGACGACCAGGAGCGACTGATCAACGCTCTAAGTGATAAGGAGCTGCGGGAGGTTCTGGACGAGCTGTATCTGGACGACACCGTGGATGTGATCGAGGACATGCCCGCCAATGTGGTATCTCGTATCCTGCGCAACAGCGATCCAGCAGCCCGCAGCCAAAGCAACCAGCTGCTCAACTATCCAAAAGGCTCCGCCGGGTCCATTATGACGACGGAGTATGTATTTCTGCATCCGGACGCCACTGTGGAGGAGTCCTTTGCCCGTATCCGCCGGGAGGGCATGGATAAAGAGACAATTTACACCTGTTACGTCACCCAAAACCGCGTCCTGCTCGGGGTTGTTACCGTGCGCCGGATGCTGCTCTCTGCGTATGAGACCCACATCCGGGATATTATGGAGACCAACGTCGTGTCTGCCAACACCCACGACGACAAAGAGGACGTGGCGCAGATGCTCAACAAGTATGCCCTGTCCGCTATCCCTGTAGTCGATGGGGAGCGCCGCCTTGTGGGAATCGTCACCTTTGACGATGCAATGGACGTCATTGAGGAGGAAACCACCGAGGACTTTGAGAAAATGGCCGCCATTCTCCCCTCTGATAAACCTTATTTAAAGACCGGCGTCTTTGAAACTTGGCGTTCCCGCATCCCGTGGCTGATGCTGCTCATGCTGTCCGCCACTTTCAGTGGAATGATTATTACCAGGTTTGAGGCTGTGCTGGCCTCCTATGTGGTCCTCACCTCTTTTATCACAATGCTCTCCGGAACAGGCGGCAACTCCGGTTCTCAGTCCTCCGTAGCAGTCATCCGCGCCCTGTCCCTGGACGAAATCGACTTTTCCGACATGGCCGCTGTGGTGTGGAAAGAAATCCGGGTGGCTGTGCTGTGCGGCGTGTGCCTGTCCTGCGCAAACTTTGTGAAGATGATGGTGGTGGACCGGTGGCTCATGGGAAATCCAGACGTCACTCCCCTGGTAGCTCTGGTGGTCTGTCTGACCTTGGCCATCACTGTCCTGTGCGCCAAAATCGTGGGCTGCACCCTGCCCATGATTGCAGAAAAAATTGGAATTGACCCCGCTGTCATGGCCTCTCCCTTTATCACCACCATCGTGGATGCCTTGTCACTGCTGATCTACTTCTTCTTTGCCACTACTCTGCTTGGACTCTAGGGTCCAACAACGACTTCACTATACAACTCTGTTTCGCTGAGGTGATACCTGGCATGACGCGATATGAGACACAGCTTCAGGCGCTTCGGGCTGCGTTTCCCTATACCATTCCCATTTTTACTGGCTTTTGGTTCCTTGGGCTGACCTACGGCATCTATATGAACGTGTCTGGCTTTTCCTTTCTCTATCCCATGTTTATGAGCCTGACGATCTTTGCCGGTTCCATGGAGTTTATTACGGTCAATCTGCTTCTTGGGGCTTTTAATCCCCTACAGGCTCTGTTTCTCACAATCATGGTCAATGCTCGACACCTGTTTTATGGCCTGTCCATGCTGGATAAATTCCGGGGAATTGGCTGGAAAAAGCTGTACTTAATTTTTGGCATGTGCGATGAGAGTTTCTCTATCAACTATACGGCTCAAATCCCAGAGAACGTGGACAAGGGGTGGTTTATGTTCTTTGTTACCCTGCTCAACCACTTCTATTGGTTCTCTGGCTCCACTCTAGGCGGAATTTTTGGCGGACTGATCCAGTTCAATACAGAGGGATTGGACTTCGTTATGACCGCTATGTTTGTGGTCATTTTCCTGGAGCAGTGGCTGAAGGAGCGGAGTCATGTCAGCGCCCTTGTCGGGTTGGCAGCCTCTGTGCTCTGTCTGGTTCTCTTTGGACCGGACGATTTTATTATTCCCTCTATGTTGGCCATTCTGGGGGCTCTCTCCCTGATACGTCCCGTTTTGGCAAGGAAGGTGGCAGAGACATGACCTTGACAGAGCAGATTCTTACCATTGCCATGGTGGTCCTAGGGACAATGTTCACCCGTTTTCTTCCCTTTCTGATTTTTCCTGCCGGGCGTACAACTCCCCGGTATATTCAATACTTGGGCAAGGTCCTGCCGGCGGCGATGTTCGGCCTTCTGGTAATCTACTGCCTGCGGTTTGTGGATTTGTTAGGGGGCTGGCATGGCCTCCCAGAAGCTCTCTCCATTGCTTTCGTCGTCCTCCTGCATCTCTGGAAGCGTCAGATGCTTCTCTCCATTGCCGGCGGCACTGTGTGCTATATGCTTCTGGTGCAGCTGGTCTTTTGAGCTTCCTCCGCGGGTTTTGCCCCCGCAGAACAAAACCTCAAAGAATGAGAACAAAAAGTCCAGCTCTCGCTGGACTTTTTTGATTCAATTTTTTGCTCAATGAAACACCCTGCGAGTTGTCTCCCAAACAGGACAACTCGCAGGGTGCAGGACTTTCCTTGTACAGGCCCACTTGTCTTTACAGGAAGATAGAAGCATCTAGGTAAAAATGCAAAAATCTAAGAGCGCTTTAAAAATGTGCGTTTATTTCACACGGTCAAATGCACCGCAAAGCCCTCAATGTCCAAGTCT
Organism: uncultured Oscillospiraceae bacterium; assembly: GCA_944387745.1. The sequence continues at coordinate 23,519 of CALXGD010000062.1, read as the reverse complement.
AAATAGACAAATGTAATCTTTCCCTGGTCATTTTTCCGAACTGTTTCCGGACGGATCTGGATACCTTTTTCTTCAAAATAGGCGACAGCTCTCTCTACATCATCTGTCTGCAGAGCAACATGGCCTTTGCTGCCGAAGTTTCCATTTTTCATCACTTCAAAAAGGTCCCCTGCAAAAATATGGCTGTCGTTTTCATGGCCACGCTGGAGCGAAAATAGCTCACACAGCCTTGTTGTCAATGCCTCCGCCGCTTCCCCGCTTCCAGTATTGATCCCAATGTGTTTAATATGAAATTTTGGTGCATCCATTTTGCTGGAATCCTCCTTCATCTTTGTGTGCTTATCCTATGATCAGATCTTTCATTACCTTTTCTTTATTAACTGGTTCTAACAGTAGCTGCTCTCCCTTCACCTTTGTGATGCATGCCAGCTTATTTTCTCCATTTACTTTTACAAGACATCTGCCGCAAATGCCATGATTGCACGCACTATGCTTATAATAGCTCAACGTGTGATCAAGATGAACACTGATATAGTCCAGTACATCCATTACAGTGGCTTCATCTTCTTCGCAATAGGGAATTTCAAATGAATCATAATGTGCAGCCTGGTCATCCCCCAAAGTATACCGATACACTTTGACAATCATAAAATTCACCTCATTCCCTATCGCATTTTCGGCCTTAAATACTGGTGCTTTTCATTGAATAAATATTGCATAATATCAGCATCCTGTCCGGTGGGCAGTTCAAACTTCACAACAGAAGGGCGTTCCTCCGTCATATGTATTTCATTATTGATTGTTTGCCACATGATTCGCTTTAAATATTTATCATGGTTTACTTCAGGATAATCCACTCGTATATGCGTACCTCTGCTCTCCTTCCGCATAAGTGCGGCATTTAAACCCATTTTGAGACATATAAGCTGATTATATACGGCAAAATAATTCAAAAGCTCCAAATTATATAGCGGACTCGCCTGATGTACTGACATCTCTGGAATTAGTTCATTTTCAATCCGTTCAAGATCCACAATGCTTTTTTGAATTCTTTCTCCGCTGCGCACATAATTGAACCCGAAATCTGCCACTGCCTCCATTTTGCTTTTGATCACAATCGGAGAAATTCCATCTTTTCTTACAGTTAATGCCCGTTTCATTTTTTCTTTAACTTCAGTCAATTGGGCCTCTTGTGCTAGGACAGCATTGCTGCCAGATACATATTGCGCGGCAGAAATTCCCGCCCTGTAGCCCTGGACCAGCATTTCTGTCAGTCCGTCTCCAGCGCGCATAGCTCCAAAGGCGCCGCTTGTTACCTCGCCGGCAGCAAAAAATCCCTCTAAGTTGGTCTCCATCTTTTCATTTATAACAATTCCACCGTTGCTATATTCACAAGCTAGCCCCACCTCTAAATATTGATTTTCCCGCATTCTTTGATATATCTCGCTGATATCATCTCCCATGTAATACCCCGGCCTATGCCAGGTAGACATGTATTCAATATAGCGGTCAATAATCTCCAATTTTTTCTCTTGCGGCGTGCTGGAGTAATCAAAATAGATTCCCCCGTTTGGAGTTCCATGCCCCTCAAAAATCCGTTTTCCCCAGTAATAGCAGCTTACTAATTTTGTCATTTTGCTGCCCTTTACTAGCTCTTCAACCTCTTGCGGAACATGAATAATCTCTCCGTTGCCGTCACGGATCGTGGGATTCAATCCCCACTTTCCCATGAGAATTTGAAATAAATACGGATAAATGGAGCCTTTAATGGCCAACGGCGACAAAGCTGTGGGAAAACATAGCAAAAATTCCATGTCTGCAACCTTGGCACCTGCCCGGACAGCCATGCCAATCCCATCACCGCTCATATCCGTAACGGTATTTTTAAAGGAAAAAGGCTGAAATCCGCCTGTTGCCATCACCACAGCAGCAGCTTGTACAACCACCAATTCTCCTGTGTATACAAAATACCCTGCTGCGCCAACTACGCGTTTCCCATCTTGCAGTAATTCAACCATATTACAATCTTCTAGGATTTCTACTTCTGGGTGAAGCTTGATGGTTGCTTGTAAAGCTCTCCCCCAGCTCCTTCCTACGGAGAACCATTTTCCTGGGGGCAGAAATGCAAATTTCTGTCCTGCTTTCTCCCCAACTTTGACCAGGTCATAGGCCACTTGAGGACTTTCCTCTACAAATTGTTGGACAACTTTTTGGTCATTTAAGAAATATCCTTCTTTTACTAGATTGTCAAATACGACATCTTCTGTCACGTTTTCATTGGCCGTTTCATACCCAAATTGTTTTGCGGAGGCGCCATCAATGGAAAAACTCCCTCCTGCCATAATTGCATTTCCATTTCGGCCGATTTTTCCCTTTGAAACCAACAAAACCTTTTTATGGAGGTTCGCTGCCGAAATAGCGGCTGAAATGCCAGCCCCCGAACCGCCGATTACTAATACATCAACAATTTTCTGGATCATTTTACTTCCTCTCACATATAGTGATAATATGTCTCTTTTTCACACTGCAGCAGCGCTTCTTGATATTGATCTACTGTAAGGTTATGCCGATTCGCTTCCCGTATTTGCGTCCCCAGCATACCGTTATTCTTGGTCAAATCATAAACTATCGCGCTAATAATCTGCGCCGGAAGCATACAGGCTCGTTCAAAATCAGTCAAACGAAAATCTTTGGAGTGAAGTTTTCCAACTACACCTCCAGTATAGATTTTTAAGGTTGTGCATAGCTGTGAAATATCTCCCAGGTCGCTTGCGCCGCCTGCTACTGCCCCAACTCCAACACGTTCTTCTCCCAGACAGCGCTTACAAACATCCCAACACAGTTTATTAATGTTCTCATACTGCTCCCCTGGGAAGTAGCCGGGAATCTCCTGAATTTTAAGGTCACAGCCAACCGCCAGTGCTCCTGCCTGCAAACAATGATTAATTTTTTCACTTATGGTCTGGAGCATAGACATATTTGTGCTTCGCACATGCATTTCTAAAGAGGTCATTGCAGGCACAGAATTTACTGTATCTCCGCCCTGTGTCAAAATAGAATGTACACGTATTTGATCGCTCTCTTTAAATGTGTCTCGAATTGCATTTATATTATTAAAGGCCAACATAATCGCCTGCAAAGCATTAATCCCATCCCACGGGCTCGCCCCGGCATGTGATTCTTTTCCGATAAATGTTGCTTTTTTGGCTCTGAAGCCAATGCTTTGCCCGCCAATTAAAACGTCACGCCCTCCCATGCTATCTTCCGGCATGTTATGCGTCATCAGTACAATATCCGTATGGTCAAAATATCCCTTAAAGATCAGTTCCTGCTTTCCGCTATAGTAGCGAATCTCTCCTTTATTTTTTAACTGCTCCCGCACATCAATGTCAATATATTCTTCCGCCGGTACACCGATAATATCGACAGTACCAGATAAATGCTCCGCATGCTTCAATTCTTGAAGGACAGCCGCAATCAAATAAACGGCTCCCTCCTGCAAATAATGTCCACAGCAATGTGCATATCCGTTTTCATCCGCATCTGGATGATTTCTACAGCGGAGCGCATCCAGTTCTGCCATAATGGCAATATGAGGCCCCCCATCGCCAAATTTGATTTGAGAGATACAGCCTGTCCTTGCGATATTCTTTTTTACCTGCAACCCCAGGCTCTCTAAATAGTCCGCAAATACGTTCGTCGTATTTTCTTCATAAAACCCTTTTTCTGGCCGGGCATAAATTTTTTCTGTTAACTGTTCCGCTCTCTCCTTATGCTGCTCTATTACCTTTAAGATCAGCTGATCCACATAGTCTGCCACAGTTTTGCCCCCTTTTCGATCACAACATTTCGTAATTGTAGTTCATCAAAAATATTACGTTCCAATTAAATTTCGTTTTGTGTCACCAGGTAGATTCGGACTGTTTCTTCTCAAATCCTCTATACACTGAAAACACAAAACGAAATTAAAGTTGCTTAAAAATACATTTTACAGCTCACAAAATGATTGCTCTGGACTTCCGTCAATTCGAGATCCTTCTCCATACATTCCGGTTTTGCATGAGGACAACGGCTTGCAAATCTGCATCCTGGCTTTGGATTGATGGGGCTTGTCACCTCGCCTTGAATCGCTACCTTATGCTGATTTCTTGCCTTTAAGCTTGGAATCGGAATTGCATTCAGGAGAGCTTTTGTATAGGGGTGCAGCGGATTATTGAAAAGCTCGTCGGTAGGTGCTTTTTCAACACACTGCCCCAAATACATAACTGCGATTTCATTGCTAATATGTTTGACTACGCTTAAATCATGTGTGATGAACATATAAGTCAAATTTCGGCTCTCCTGCAGGTCCATCATCAGGTTCAGAATCTGTGCCTGAATTGACACGTCAAGGGCGGAAACAGGCTCATCACAAACAATAAACTCAGGGTTCAATGCCAATGCTCTGGCAATTCCGATGCGCTGCCGCCGTCCGCCGTCCAATTCGTGAGGATAGCTGTTCACAAATCGCTCTGCCAGACCTACAGTTTCCATTAACTCAAATACGGTTTCATCTATTTCATCCTTGTGCTTTAGCGTCTTACAAACTTTAATGGGTTCCGCAATGATTTCACTCACTGTCATTCTTGGATTGAGGGAGGAGTACGGATCTTGAAAAATAATCTGCATCTCTTTCCTCAGTTTGAACATCTTCGTTTTATTAAATTTGAGGATATTTTCTCCTTTGTATAAAACCTCTCCTTCTGTGGGTTCAATCAACCTCAAAATTGTTCGTCCCAAGGTTGACTTTCCGCAGCCTGACTCACCCACAACGCCCAGCGTATGCCCACTCTGTATCTGCATATTCACATTGTCTACCGCATGTAAGAGTCCGCGGGCAGTCTTAAAATATTTTTTTAAATTTTTTACTTCTATAAGAGGAGCACTCATTCCGCAGCTCCCTCCCTTACATCCGACTTATCGCTCTCATATAAAAAACACTTAATCATATGGGTATCTACACAGTATGTTCCGGGCTTTTCTGCCTTACACCGGTCCTGACGTTTTGGGCAACGATCATAAAAGGCACAGCCCACTTGCTTAATAGAGGGATCCGGCATAAGTCCATCTATCGGATTTAGGCGCCGGGTCTTTTGCTCCATACTTGGAATCGAATGGAACAAGCCAACAGTATACGGGTGATGATTCTCATTTTCGAAGATATCTTCCACCGTTCCGTATTCAATCACTTCACCTGCATACATAACTGCGACTGAATCACAGGTCTGCGCCACCACGCCAAAATCATGCGTAATCAAAATCATCGCTGTATTGAGCTTCTCCTTCAGGGCCCGCATCATTTTCAACACCTGATCTTGAATCGTAACGTCCAGGGCTGTAGTGGGCTCATCCGCCAAAAGCAAATCTGGCGTACAGGCTAACGCAATGGCAATCACCACACGTTGCTTCATGCCGCCCGAAAACTGATGGGGGAACTCGTTCTTACGTTCAGGCGCAATTCCAACAAGGGACAAAATCTCATCAACTTTGTCGTCCATTTCTTTTTTGCTGTCACATACCTTATGCAGTTCCAGCACTTCTGCAATTTGATCTCCAATTGTCATAATTGGATTCAGGCTTGTCATGGGATCCTGAAAAATCATTGATATTTTTCTCCCACGAATTTTTTGCATCTCTTTTTCGCTTAACTTTGTAACATCCTGTCCATCGAATAAAATTTCGCCCTTGGTTACTTCGCCGATTTTCGGGGGAAGAAGCTGCATAATGCTCAATGCCATTGTGGTTTTTCCCGCCCCTGTTTCACCTACGATGCCCAAAGTCTGCCCTTTTTGCAGCGACAAATTCAAATGATTTACAGCATAAATCGTTCCTTCATCTGTATTATATACCACATCAAGATCACGAATTTCCAATATATTTTCTGACATATGCATTCGCTCCATTTAGTTTTTCAGTTTCGGATCCAGTGCATCTCTAAGGCCATCTCCCATAAGATTCAGGGAGAGCACTGTAAACAAAATCGCAATTCCTGGAACAATAACCAAATGCGGATAATACCGCATCTGTCCCTTCCCCTCTGCAAGCATGGAGCCCCACTCCGGCATCGGCGGTTCAATACCCAGGCCAACAAAGCTAAGCGAGGAAATCGTCAGAATCATCAGGCCCAATGTCAAAGTAGCTTGCACAATAATTGGCCCTATTGCATTGGGGATAATGTGTCGGAATATGATTCTTCTATCCGGTGTCCCGCAGGCCTTTGCAGCTTCAATAAACTCTTGTTCTTTTACGGAAAGGATTGAGGATCGAACCAGACGGGCAAACTTAGGAACCTGTGAAATTCCCATCGCAATCAGCAGATTGAACACCCCTGTTCCAAAAGCCGCAACAATGGAGATGGCCAACAGCATCGACGGAATTGCCATAAGCATATCCATAAACCGCATTAGGACATTATCCACTCGACCGCCGTAATACCCCGCAGTGGCCCCAATGATGGAACCTAAGGTCAGGGACACCGCTATTGCTACGATACCTACAAACAGTGAAATTCTTCCACCATAAATAATTCTTGCGAACAAATCTCTGCCATTCTGGTCTGTTCCAAAAATATGCTCTGGGCTGGGGGGTTGATTTCGGATTGACATCTGATTTGCAATTGCCATCTCATAATCCACAATAAAATCAGCAAATACAGCTGTAAGGATTAAAAATGTAAGCATAATCAGACCGAACAACGCTAATTTATTTTTCTTAAAGCGAATCCATATCTGCTTAACTTTACTTTTCTTCTTATACTTCGTTTTTCTAGCTGCAGTTTCCACGATCTCATTACCGCCTTCCCATAAACTGAGACTTCACCCGAGGATCAATATAAACATACAAAATATCAATGATAAGATTCACAATGCCAATTGCGACTGCTACAAATAAAACCGACGCCATCACCATTGGCGTATCCTTTTGTCGCACCGATGCAATCATCAATGACCCCAATCCCGGAATGGAAAACACCGTTTCCGCAATCATGGCACCTCCCAGCAAAAAGCCGAAGTTATTTCCAATCACCGTTACAATTGGGAGCATCGTATTCCGCAGCGCATGTTTAAAGATAACTCTCCGCTCCCCTGCGCCTTTTGCTCTGGCAGTTCGAATGTAGTCCTGCCGGATCACCTCCAACATGGTAGATCGCGTCATTCGCAGGAGCGTCGCCAATGTAGAGGCCGCAACCGTTATGGACGGCATAATAAAGCTCGTCCACGACTCGTCTCCCGTCGCATCAAGCCAGCCTAAATGAAGTGAGAATATCAACATCATAATTAGGCCTAGCCAAAACGACGGAATTGATGTCATAAGTAATGCGGCCACCATACTTATGTTATCTATAATAGAGTATTGTTTGACCGCCGATATGATGCCAACAGGTATGCCGATAATAATTGAGATCACAATCCCCCAAAAGGCAAGCTTTAATGTATTGGGGAAGCGGGCAAAAAGCTCGTCGAAAACCGGGATTCGGTTGCGATAGGAAATCCCAAAATCTCCTTGTACGGCATCTGTAATATAATCAAAGTACCGCACAAAGAAATTCTTGTGTAGTCCCATTTCCTCTTCCATTTCCCAAATTTCTTCCTCAGAAGCGTTATCACCCAGCATCAAACGTGCCGGATTGCCTGGGGTCAAATTCATAATCGCAAAAATAATGAACGAAATGCCAATTAAAACTGGAATTAGCATCAGAATTCGTTTCGCAATAAATTTAGCCATACGGTCCTCCCTCTGCAAAAAACAGCCAAGGCCGTACGCCGCAATCATGTTCGCAGCATTACGGCCTTGGCAGATTATTCTTTTAGCTTACCCACCGATAATCGTAAACATAATATTTATTTGCCGCGTTTGCAACCACGCCCTCCAGGTTCTTGTTCGCTACTACGCAGTTAAGTCCGCAGTACAGTGGAACCAGAGGCACATATTCCCGAACCAATTCGCAGGCCTGATAGAACATATCTGCACGGACCTCGGGGTCGCCTTCCACGCGGGAAGCGTCCAGCAGATCGTCCATACCCGGGATCGCAATACGGAAGAAGTTATTGCTTCCACCCATCAGTTCACTATGGAATCTGGAATACATGGTATAATCCGCATCAGGAATCATGGAAATAATGGCCCAAACGCACATCTCAAAGTTTCCGTTGGTATAAATATCCTCTAAGAACGCGCCCTTCTCCATAATCTCTACTTTGACTTCAATGCCGATCTGCCGCAACTGATCCTGGATGATAACCGCCGGCTTAGAATATGTCGTGCTTTCATTGCATTTCAGAGACACGGTCAAGCCATCAGGGTATCCAGCTTCTGCCAGTAATTCCTTTGCCTTCTCAGGGTCATAGGGATTAAACTGGAAATCTTCCGGATAACCAAATGCGCCCGGGGCAATCGTACACTGCAGCGGCACACCATATCCCTCTACAGAACCGAGAATGATGTCGTCACGGTTAAGCGCATAGCTGACAGCCTCACGAAGCTTCTGATTGCTGAAGGGGCCAGACTCACAATTAAAGCCCAGGAAAATTGGCATACTGGATTCCGTCTCATATAGACTCAGGTTCTCATTGTTTCTCAAATTTTCATAGTCACTAGCTGGCGGGTTATCCAAAACATCGATATCTCCGCTCTCCAGAGCAATAACAGCCGTATTCGTATCAGTGTAAACACGGAAGGTCAAGTCCTTAATGCTGGCGGGGCCTCTGTAGTAATCGTCAAAGCGCTCCAGGGTGATGCTCTGCCCATTCTCCCAAGAGACAAACTTAAAGGGGCCCGTACCAACAGGATTCCGTCCAAATCCCTCCGGATCCGCTTCCTTGGCACTCTTACAGACAATGGAAGCATTGGCACAGGACAAGCAGCTCAAAATAGGCTCATAGGGATACTTTAAAGTCATTGTCACTTCTAAGTCACCAGTTGCTTCCGCATGATCAATTGTACCAGTGATCTTCGCCGCATAAGAAGAGACAGCCGCTTCATTTAAGGAATAGGCGACATCCTCTGCGGTCATCGTCTCACCATTGTGGAATTTGACTCCTTCCTCCAGTTGAAACACAATCTGCGTTCTATCCTCTGAGAAAGTCCACGATTTAGCAAGGCCAGGAACTAGGTTTCCCTCTGCATCTTCCCGCACAAGAGTATCATAAACCTGGGTCATAATCATAAAGGAACCATTGTCAGACGCTCCGGTCGGATCCAAGGAAATGGGTTCATAGGTCATGCCGAACCGCAAGGCTTCAGTCTGAGCGGCATCTCCGCCGCTTTCACTTGTACTGCTCTGACCTCCGCCGCAGCCCACCAGCAACAACTGAAGGACCATCACTCCGGACAATAAGCAGGCAATTTTCTTTTTCATTTTTGACCCTCCATTTTTAGAAATGATATTTACCACACGCGGTTTTTCTAAGATCATTTTTGATCAATCATACGTAAAACACTACATGCCATCCTTATGAATCATCATCTCTAGAATTGTTTGATCCAATGTACGCGAGCACTTTTGACTTAGTGTTGCAATATTCTCAATCGTATCTTGGGCCTTCTTCTCCACAATGCCATCTGTAAAAGGCACTGATATTCCATTTACCGCCATCAATGCAGCTTGTGTCGCCGCCTGGATTGCTGTCACGATTTTCAAAGAACAGTCCGATTTGGCCCCATCACACAGCATACCGGTTATATTCCCCGCCATGTTTTGAATTGCAAAGCAGATTTCCTGAAAACCGCCTCCCAACAAATATGTGATTCCACAGGCCGCTCCAGTCCCTGCAACTGAGGCTCCGCACAAAGCAGAAAGGCGTCCAAACTTTAGCTTGATGTATATTGCAACCAAATTGCTTAGAGCAACGGCACGGAGCATCGTCTCCTCGTCCTTGTTCAGGGATTTGGCCACCGCAACCACCGGAACAGTCGCTGTAATTCCCTGATTTCCGCTCCCCGAATTTGTTACTACTGGCAGCGGCGCTCCAGCCATCCGCGCATCTGCCCCTGCCGCTGCTGAAATCACTGCGCACGCCGACCAATTTGCTCCATTTGAAGAATTCTGATTGCGCGCCAATAACTTCCCAATCCCGAGGCCGTACTGATTTTTCAGTCCCTCTTGCGCAATTTCTTCGTTCACTTGAACGCTCTTTCGTATCATATCTCCTTGGCTGCTATATGGCAGGAACTCATGTACAGCAAACTCAAAAACACGCTCTAAGCTTAGCTCTTTTTTCGCTTTGTCAATCAAATTGTCCGATCCTGAAGATTCCCCCTCTTCATTTTTCTGAAATACCGCCTCATCGTCAAGCTCAATTCTCACAATGTTCTCATGCTGACCGGATATGATCGCTCTTGCACGATGTTTTTTCCTCTCACCTCCACATCAATGTACAATAACTCTGAAACATCAGCCACCTTTACTATTACTGCATCCTTTTTAACCATTTCTTCCGCATACGCAATCTTTTCTTTTGATACGTAATCAAATACTTCAAGTCCGTAATCCGGCACCGACATAGCGCCAATTGCAGCCGCATATTTCATACCCGTATAGTGACTTCCCGGGATGCCTGCTGCCATCGCATTTTTTATAATATTAATGCTAGCCGCCACCTCAATGTTTTCCGGCTCCTCCCCCTCTTTTCTCAGCCATTGGCTCGCAGCAGCCGCAGCAAGTGCAACCGCTGCCGGTTCCGTACAACCAGTTGCCAAGCACATTTCCGCGTTGATCAGACCAACAATTTCTGCGGCCTCCATATTTATCTGGCCCTCCTACCATTATAAGGTATATCTACTCCCGCGTCGCAATACATTCAATTTCAACTAACGCTCCTTTGGGTAACGCAGCCACTTGAACAGCACTTCTTGCCGGATATGGATGAGAAAAATATTCCTGGTAAATTTGATTCATTTTTGTGAAGTCTGCCATATCTTTTAAAAACACGGTTGTCTTTACTACATGCTGAAGCCCCAACCCAGCTCCGGCTAAAATGGCTTGAATATTTTGAATACTGTACCGAGTTTGCTCCTCAATTCCCTCAGCAAGCTGTCCCGTTTGGGGTACAATCGGCAACTGTCCAGAAACAAAAACAGTTCGCTCTGTTGCAATACCCTGGGAATACGGTCCAATTGCTGCCGGTGCACTGGTTACCTCAATTTGGCTCTGCAATTTGAATCCCCCTCCTTTTCACTGCATCAATCATTTGTACAGTTCTTATATTTTCTTTAATCAACATTATATAGCTTTATCTATTTTTGTCAATAATATTTTCATAATAATAATTTTCTATTACGTAGAATTTCTATTCTCATATTTGTTTGTATTGTATAAATTTCCTTTATTTAATCTCTTTTAGTTGATTAATCACCCGAATTTTTATATAATGGAGCTGCACTCAAAAGGCTTTTCGTGTCCTGCTAATTATAATGTTAATAAATTATACTCACAGCGCGAATTCTTCTGTCACAACATGTGAGAAAAGGAGGCCGCCCATGCACCCTATTATAAAACAATACTGTACTTTGGTAGAGTTCCTCGGACAAGTTCTAGGCAAACAGTATGAGATCGTATTGCATGATTTAAGCGATAATTCCAATTCTATCGCCTGCATTGTAAACAATCACATTAGTGGGCGCACTCCAGGAGCCCCCCTTACCAGTCTCGCCCTTCAGCTTATTGCCGACCGCGTATATGAAAAAAAGGACTTCGTTGTAGATTATCGCGGTATTTCCCGTTCTAACTCCCTTTTGCGATCTTCTACCATGTTCATTAAAGATGATCTTGGAAAATTGATCGGCATGCTCTGCATCAATTACGATACAAGCTGTTATTTCCAAACATTAGAGTCCCTCTCCGAACTCTTTCGCATGTCGCCAATGCTCGGAAGCGGTATCGACGATCTGAGACAACTGGTTGACCTCCCCCATAATAATGCCGAGGAGACCTTCCAAAACTCCGTTGTAGAGGTGGTTCAGTCTGTTTTAGATGGCGCCGTTAAACAATCCGGCGTGCCCATCAACCGTTTGACAAAAGATGAGAAGATGTCCCTCGTTGAAATTTTAGAGTCTAAAGGGGTTTTCCTCTTGAAGGGTGCGGTCAGTGAAGTGGCAAAGCAGATGGAGACTTCAGAGGCCACGATTTACCGGTACTTAAATCAAATCAACCGGGTCCCCAAAAGCAATTTGACTTTGATTGGATAATGCACTCTTCCCAACGATCGCTCTTATTGTATTAGCTTTGCAAATCCAATCCCAGCGGCGATAACACGCGCGAAGGAATGGAGACAGCCATTTCCACAATCGTCTCATACAATATACGGCTCACTTTTTAAAATATGAGGAGGTACACAATTATGAACTTCACGGAAAAAATGCAAGCTTTCATTGTCGCTCGGTATTATGTCCGTTTAACTGACACCTTCGGGGAGCAAGGCCGCCTTGCCTTTCGGCATGGCACACAGTATTACGGCACGCAGAGAGGGCGCCGAATGGCTCAACGGGCCATTCGGGATGGTGTCACCAATTTAACCTATGAAGTTTATTGTCAATATGGCGAGTGGGTTAATACTGAAGAATGTAAAAAGCTTGGCTGCGCCAACAAGACAACTATACTTGCAAAAAATCCCGATGTAGTGCGGCAAATTGATATTTGCCCCTGGAACACTCAATTTCGCGAAATGGGTCGTACAGATGCTGGCGACGAATATTGTCAATATATTGACAAGTCCATTTGTCGTGGTTTCAATCCCGACCTTGTGTATGAAGTCAAACAAACTTTAAACACCAGCGACTGTTGCCTCCATGTCATTCCGGACGCAAATTTTACAGACCAGACTGACTGCACCAAAAAAATGCAATATGTTCGTGATTTTGAGTTTCACTGTGCACATTCCTACTGGTCTTACCGTGAAGTGGTCTCTGCTATTTTTGCCAGCGCCGGAGAGCGTTTGGCCGCCGCTGTTCTGTCAGATTTTGAACAGGAGTACGGAAAAGAAATGGCCGACCGCATTTGTAAATATCGTGATACGAATTTTAACATTTGCAATGAGTAAAGCATATTTCACTGAACGCACAGTTGTTCCCCCGGCCTTTGTTCAGACATTCATTCCGCTGATTTGAACAATTCAGTTACAGTAAGACATCCTGCAGCGATCTTAGGCACTGCAGGATGTCTCATCATTCCCAGGTCTCCATCTCACGGAAAGTAAGGCGCGGTTTTCTTCCACAACCCGCTTCCGGCTTTAAATCACCTGAAACAAGAAAAATTTTAAATAGTTCGTCTCCTCCACGTTCCACAAAATTGGATGGTCTGGGGCCTGCTGCCGAGCCTCGATCTGTCGCAGCTGTCGGCCAGCATCAGCGGCCGCCTGTCGGAGCATCCGAACAAACCGCTCCTCGTCGGCAAAATGGCTACAGCTGGCGGTGGCCAAATAACCCCCTCGCGGCAGGAGCTTCATCGCCCGATAGTTGATCTCCTTATAACCCCGCATCGCATTTTCTGTGGTCCTTCTGGATTTTGTGAAGGCAGGCGGATCTAAAATGATAAAATTATAGTCATTCCTCCCCTCCAGAGAGGGCAGCAGATCAAACACATCTGCACAGAGAAAGTCCATCTTTTCTTCCAAGCCGTTTCGCCGGGCATTGTCCCTTGCTAAATCAAGAGCCGCCTGGCTTACATCTACGGCAGTCACCTGTTCCGCTCCGCCCCGCGCCGCATTGAGCGCAAAGCTTCCCGTGTGCGTAAAGCAATCCAGCACCCGCTTTCCCGCGGCCAGCCTCGCCACCGCCCGGCGGTTATATTTCTGATCCAGAAAAAATCCAGTTTTTTGACCGTGCTCAAAGTCCACCTCATAGAGGATTCCGTTCTCGCAGATCACAGTCCTGGTCTCTTGAGGCGGAACCTCTCCCGGAAGGAAAAACCAGCCCTTGCCCTCCTCCAATCCCTCCCGCTCCCGAAGGGGGACATCGTTGCGCTCGTAGATTCCGTCAATGACCTGGCCATCCTCTCGGAGCACTTGGGCAAGCAGTGGAAAAATAAGCCCCTTCCGCTGTTCCATACCATAGGACATGGTTTGGGTCACCAGGACATTGTGAAAACGATCTACTGTCAGACCGGGAAATTGATCCGCCTCGCCGAAAATAATCCGGCAACACTCCAGATCTTCTGGTTCCAGAACGGTCTTTCGGTATGCCCAGGCATATTCTATCCGGCGGCGCCAAAACTCCCTGTCAAATTGATCGTTGGCATTGCGGCTGAGCAGGCGGATGCGGATTTTGCTGCACAAGCTGAGCATACCAGTGCCCAAGTAGCTTCCCCGTCGGCTCACCACATCCACCAGGGCGCCGTTCTCAGGAGAAGTGGTCGGCCTCTGGAGGATCTCTTCTTCATAAATCCACGGATGTCCAGCGGTCAGGCTGCGCTCTCCCTTAGGCGTAATTGTGTACACAGGATAGGGGCGCTGTCGCTTCATAGCTGATTCTCTCCTTCCCTCTGTGGGAGAATATTTTTTTCCATTATACCACATGTGGACATTTTGTGCCACGGTTTCCCATCAGGCACAGCTGAGGTCCTATAAAAATGCTAAAGACAGGAGGCAGACAAGTCATTATGGAAATTGAACGAAAATGGCTCACCGACGGCTGGCCAGAAGGTGCGGTCCCCACTCAGATTATTCGGATGGACCAGGGGTATATCTCCCTGCACCCCACTGTGCGCATCCGCAGAGAGACCTCTGGAATGCTAACCCGTCATATTCTCTGTTTCAAGGGGAAAGCAGACCCGCAGGGGCTGGCCAGAGAAGAGATCGAGACCGAGATCTCTCCCGACCTGTTTGCTCAACTGGAGCAATTCATCGGTCGGCCCCTTATCGGGAAAGAACAAAGACGCTATTCCCTAGGGGAAGGTCTCATCCTGGAAGTCAATCAGGTGGATCCAGGCCTGCCCAAAGGCTTCTTCTATGCCGAAATAGAATTTGCAACACGGGAGGCGGCCCTCTCCTGGGAGGCCGGTCCTTGGGCAAATTACCTAGCTCGGGAGGTAACTGGACAGCCCGGCCAGAGCATGGCGGAGTATTGGCGTCTGACGCGGGGAGAGCCCTAGCCAGCTCCATCAGATTTCCATTTTGTGTACTCCACCTCTGCTGGGCCAAGAACATGAAAGCGGGGGATAGGGCAGCCACAAAGGAGGGCAGACATTAAGTATAGTTCTCTAGGTGATAAATGGGTATTTTGCATAAATTTTGATTCAGTGATATAAAAAGTACTCCTTTCGCCTAGTTTCTGTGAAAAAAATATGATATAATGCAAAAACTAGGAGATTGGAGGCCACTGCACAGAGCGCCCCTCACCAGTTTGGGAGGGGCAGTATAGGAGGCGCAGGATGAAAGAGTCCTGGTTGTCACAGAACCAATGCGAGGTTGGGGAATTGTCATTCCTCTTCTGCGGGAGGCAAAGCTGTGCGCCCGGTGATACGGTTGGGCCAGCAGTCCGCGATCACCATCTGCTCCACTTCTGCCTGTCCGGCCGAGGAGCCTATCAGGTCCATGGACACAATTACTCCATCGGCCCTGGAGAGGGTTTTCTCATTTTACCTGGTGAAGTGACCTCCTACCAAGCAGATCAATCTGACCCCTGGAGCCACATTTGGGTGGGGTTTGACGGGTCCCGGGCAGGAGAACTTCTGCGCAGCTGCGGACTTGGTGCGGACCACCGGGTCTATCGCTGCTCCGCCTCTGACCGCCTTGACCACTGCGTTCGAGAGATGATGCGCTACGAGACCGCCGGGCGCGGCCACGAGCTGATGCTTCAGGGTGCGCTGTACTACTTTCTAGGCTGGATTGCCAGCTCCTCTGGAACCGGTCTCCACCGGAACAGAGAGGCGGGAAAGGAATATGTGGAACTGGCCACGGAATACATCCGCAACCACTTTCAGGAGGATTTGACCGTGGCAAAGCTGGCCCGGTATGTGGGATTGAATCGCAGTTACCTCACCACGGTATTCCAAAACGTCCTTCATCTGTCGCCCCAGCAGTTTTTAATGCGCTTTCGAATGGCACGGGCCGCCCAGCTACTGCGGGAGCATGTACTTTCGGTCTCCGAAGTGGCCCGCTCCTGCGGCTATCCGGACCCCCTGACCTTTTCCAAGGCCTTTAAACGCACCATGGGGGTCACGCCCTCCCAATATCGGCGCGGCGTCAGAATGGAGCATATGCCAGCCAGAGCCGCAGAACCCGAGTTGGAGAGCTGCACTGTTTAACTCGCTGTGTGCAACACGGCGTCTAGCCCCCTCTCCCTCTTTATGAACCGGCCGTTTAGCGGCCGGTTCAATTTGTCAAAAATGCGTCAGAGCCGTTTTTCGAGTTTGGCTGCACAAAATTTTTGCCTGGATTTCTTTCAAAATGATCGAAATAATTCCTGAGAAGCCCCATTTCCGTGGCACGTGTCCACGGGAATGACGGAGTTTTATCCCGTCGTCTGCGGACAGCGGAACTCCATACAGGAGAGCTTTTTCATCAGTTGACGGCCGCCTAGCGGCCGTTTTTTGTTTCCGAAATACAGAAATCCCCATCGGTTGGTCACAATTTAAGGCATATGGTCGTATACCAGGTGAAAGGAGGATGAGGCCATGACAGAGTGGACACAGCCCCACCAGGCGGAGCGGTTCATCCAAGCATATGCTGACCCCATTCTGCGGATATGCGCCGCCTATTCCCTAGGGCGTTCAGATGCCCAGGACATCTGCCAGGATATTTTCCTCACCCTGTTAGAGCAGAACCGAAGCTTCGATACGCCGGACTATGAGCGGGCCTTTATCCTGCGCTGTGCCATCAACGCCTGCAAGGATATTTTGAAGAGCAGCCGGCTTCGCTGCACCGCCCCTCTGGAGGCGGCGGAGCACATTGCCGCTCCTTCACATTCGGAGGAGCACCCTGTCTGGCAGGCAGTAGAGGCATTACCTCCGCAGGAACGGGTCCTGGTATACCTATTCTATTGTGAGGGCTTCCGCTTAGATGAGGCAGCTCAGATGTGCGGCTGCTCCTACGCCGCCGCACGAAAACGGCTCAGCCGGGCCAGAAAACGCCTGCGGGCAGATTTGGAGGTGCATTATGGATAATCTGAGCCACGCCTTCGACTCCATCTCCTTTACGCAAGAAGAAAAGACGCAGCTGGCTGCGCGACTGAGAGCGGCAGCAGAACAGGAGGACAATATGAATCATTCTGTGAAACGTACCATTCGACACACCAGCCGCCGTTTTATCATCGGTGCAGCTGCGGCAGCCGCCCTCACCACCGGGGCCTTGGCCGCCGCTGTGGGGGGCGGCCTGATGGACTACTTTGAGGTCCACACCCCCGAGGACCAGAGCACCCTGGAGGGGGGGATCTACCAATTAAACTGCAGCGAGACCTACAACGGCTGGACTGTAGCACTCGCCGAATGTATCGGGGACGATGCCAACGTATACCTGTGGGTAGATGTGACCGCCCCGGAGGGAACAGCTCTGACCCCACCGGAGGGAGGATGGATCAGCTCCAGCTTTCAAGCAGAGCTGCCCGAAGATGTCTCCGCCTCGATGATGACCAGCCTAACCGCTCTGCCGGACGAGGACGCCGGAGACAACCGCATTTCCTTCTGCCTCATAATCAACGCCGTCTCAGGGGACTTGCGTGGAAAGACGGTGGATATCACCATTGAGCCCATCACGGAGAGCTGGGTGACTACGGGGGAGAACGGGGACCTTGTATTCCATGAAGGAGGCACGCTCACCGAGGCCATCCGGGGCCACAGATGGGTGTTTGAGGATGTGATGCTGAATTACCCCGACCAGACTATTCGCCTGGAGCCCAACGTGGAGGTCCCCTATCTGGACGGCACCGCCACTCTCACCCAGGTGGAGATCTCCCCTCTGCATACTCTGGTACGCATTGAGGGTGGCTCCTGCTACGACCACCACAACCGCCTGGAGGCCCCTCCTGTCGCGGATTCCAGCGGCACAGAGGAGGTCATCGAGATAGACGGCTTCACCATCACCGTAGACGACGGTTCCGGGGCGGATGCCTACTGGAATGACTTCATCTGCTGGGACGCCCTGGAGACTTCGCTGGTGATGAAGGACGGCACCATCGTGGAGCCCTCGAAGAACGGAGGGGGCTCCGGCTGTCAGGACGGGGTCAGCAACGACGTCTACCAGGGCCCGCCCTATGTGGAGAGAAAGTTCCAGTATGCCGAGAGCAGCGCTGCTCCCCGGGTCATCGACCCCGCTCAGGTGGACTACCTTCTGGTGTGCGGCGTGCGGGTGGACCTGCCGTAAATGCCTCTCTCCCACGTCCTCTGCATACAGTGCATACAGAGAGAGCCGCCTCTCCCCACTTTTGGGGAGAGGCGGCTCTTATTTGCCGGTTCAGGGCTGGGCCGCTCCGGCTTCAATCTGTTTTTTGTGCTTCCGGCCTCTCTTGGTGCCATCCAGGTTCTCCCGCCGGATCAGCAGGTAGAAGGCGGGCATCAGGAACATGGCCAAAATGGTGGAGGCGACCAGGCCGCCCACCATGACGTAGGCCATATCTGCCATCATGCTCATACCGCTGTCACTGGAAAACATCATTGGCACCATGGAGATAATGGTGGTGAGGGTGGTCATCAGAATGGGGCGCAGGCGGGTTGTGCCCGCCTCCACCAGGGCCTCCCCCAGGGGCATCGTCTGCCGCAGCTGGTTAGTGCCGTCCACCAGGTAGATACCGTTGTTGACTGCCACGCCCAGCAGCATCAGGAAGCCCATCAGACCCACAATGCTCATGGGGCGCCCGGTGAGGAACACCAGACCGATGGAGCCGATGAGGCTCAGGGGGATACACATCATAACCATGATGGACAGGCGGGGCGAGTCGAACTGAATGGCCATGACCAGGAACACCAGGAAGGCGCCGGCCATGATTGCGGTAGCCATGCTCTCCAGACCGTCGGCAGTGCTCTCGTCCATCATGCCCATGCCAATGGAGACGCTCTCCGGGAGGGGAAGCTGGGCCACTTGGGCGTCAATTTGAACGGGGGCGTCGTACTTGACCGACTCGGTGGTGGTGGCGGTGAGGGTGACGGCATACTGTCCGTCCTGTCGGGTAATGGTGGGCAGGGTGGTGATGTACTCCACAGTGGAGATGTCCCGCAGGGCCACCTGCTGACCCGTCTGCGTCGCAATGGGGTAGTCCAGCAGGGAGGCAATGTCGTCGTACTTGCCCTCCGGGTACTCCAGCACCACGTCGTACTCCGTGTCGCCGTAGTCCACCGTGGTAGCGGTGAGGCCGTCCAACAAATAGTAGATCTGCATGGCCACCTGGGACTCGGAGGTGCCCAGGGCCAGGGCCTTCTGGGAGTCGATGACAATGCGGCCCTTGGACTGGCTGGAGTTGAAGGGATTCTCAATACGGATGACGCCGGGAATTTGATACATGGACTCCTCCACCTGGGCCGCCGCAATGCGCAGGTCGTCCAGGCTGTTGGACAGGAGGACCACGTCCTTACTATTGCTGCTCATCATGGCGCTCATGTCCATAGAGCCGGTGGGGGAGATGGTCACATCCATATCGGGCACGCTGCCAAAGCGGTTGGTGTACTCCTCCACCGCCGCCTCGCTGGAGCGCGGGCAGCCGTCCACGGAGTAGGCGGTGAATGAGGCCGTGCCGCTGGAGATGCTCAGGGTGACGCGCTCAAAGTTTTCGTCCGCCAGGAGGGCGTCCTCTAGCGCCTGAATACGGTCGTTCATCACCTCCACCTTGGTGCCAGAGCGGAAGGAGACGGACACGGAAATACTGCCGTCGAAGTTGCTGCCCATGAGGACAAACTCCATCTGGCTGGCCAGCAGGATCGAGACCAGGAAACAGACCCCTCCGATTGACACCACCCGTCCGGGGCGGCGGAGCAGACGAGGCAGGGTGCGGCGGTAGAAGTTTTTGAAGCGGCCCAAAATCCGGTTGACGGGGATCTCATCCCGAGAACGGGGTTTGAGCCACACAAAGGCCAGGGGAACCACCACCACGGCACACAGGAAGGAACAGCTCAGGGTGAGGAACACGGTCCAGGCCAAGGGACTGGTCATCATGCCCACCAGCCCGCCGGCCAGAGCCATAGGGAGATACACCACGATGGTGGTGAGGGTGCCAGCCAGGATGGACATGAGCATGGTGGCGGTGCCCTGGGCAGCGGCGGCCCGGAAGTCCAGACCATCCTCCTTAGAGCGCATACAGCTCTCCAACACCACGATAGAGTTATCCACGATCATGCCAATGGCAATAATCAGGGCGGAGCCGGTCATCAGGTCCAGATTGAAGCCCACAAAGTTCAGCAGAATGACCGCCAGCAGGATGGACAAAGGCATACTGATGCCCACGATCAGGCTGGCCCGCAGATCGCCGAAGAACAGGAACAGGACGAGCATGGTGAGGATTACGCCGGTGATCAGGGTGTTGAGCACCTCACCCATCGTCTCCAGGATGCTGTCGCCCTCGCTGTAGATGGTCTCAAAGCCCACCCCATTGACACTATACCGGTCCAGCACGTTCTGGACCGCGTTGCACACCTCCATAGTGGGGGCGGAGTCCTGCTTGGTGACGGTGAGCATAACGCTGTCGTTGCCGTTGTAGCGGCTGACGGTGCTGGCCTCCTCCTTGTAGAGATTGAAGAAGGTGCAGATATCCCCCAGCATGACGGTCTGGCCGGAGGGAGTCTGAATGGGCAGGTCCCGGAAGGAGGGGTTGATCTCCACGTTGCCGTAGACGCCCAGGGAGATGTCCTGGGAGCCCAAAGTGACGGAGCCCACAGGCATGTCGAAATCGGCGGCCGCGATGGCGGCGCCCACAGTGGAGATGGACAGGCCATACTGCCGCAGGGCGGCCTCATCCAGGACAATGCGCAAATACTCGTCCTGGGCACCGGTGAGCTCCACACGGGCCACGCCTCCGATATTCTCCAGGGCGGGGACCACATCCTCGTCCAGATAGTCGGCCACATCGATGCCCTCCGGCGCGGTGGCGGAGATCATCATGGTGCCCAGGGCGTCGGCGCTCAGCTCCATAATCATAGGGTCCTGGCAGTCGTCCGGCAGGGAGGGCATCAGGTTGTCAATGGCACTTTTCAGGTCGGAGTAGGCGTCGTTCATGTCCGTGCCGTACTGATAGGTCAGCTGGAGCATGGTGAAGTTCTCCGAGGAGTAGGAGTTCAGGCTGTCCAAACCGGACCGGGACTCGCACTCCTCCTCCAGCGGCTGGGTGAGCAGCCGGTCCACGCTGTCCGCGTCCGCCCCTGGCCAGGTGATCATCACCAGCTCCATGGGCATCTCCATGTCGGGCATATACTCCAATGGCATCTTGCTCAGGGAGAAGGAGCCGAACACCACCACGCCCAGAATCAGCATAATCACGGACATGGGGCGGCGCAGGACTAATTGAATGAATTTCATGGATCAGTCCTCCGCCTCCTGCTCCGCCGGCTGGGAGGTGTCCTCCTGGGGAGCGGAGGAATCGCCGGCGGGCATCTCAGCGGTCTCTCCCGCCAGGCGGATGGCGGCCCCGTCCCGCAGGCTGGCCGACCAGGTGGTAATGACTTCATCCCCCAGCTTCAAGCCGCTGATGACGGCGATTTGGTCGGTGGTATACAGGCCGATGGTCACACCAGTGCGGACGGCGGCCCCATTCCGGGCCAGGTAGACGTAAGCCTGGCCGTCCTCAAAGAACATGGCGTCGCTGGGAATCAGGATGGCGCCGGTCTGTCGGTAGGCCACGGTGGTCAGCTCCACGGACAGGCCGTCGGGCAGGTCCTGGGCCCCGTTGATGACCGCGTTCACCTGGAATTGGCCCACCTGGGCGTCCACAACGCCACTGATCTCCGTGACGGCGCCGGTGTAGCTGTTGCCGCCGTAGTTGACGGACACCGGTTGGCCCAGTGTCAGGGTCTGACGCACCTGGTCAGTGACATAGAAGGTGACGGTCTTGTTGCTGCCGTTGGAAATCACAAAGGCGGTGGTGCCGGAGGGGGTAAAGTTGTTCTCCGTCACGTTGACAGCCTCCACCACCCCAGAGATGGGGGAGGTGATGTTATAGAGGGAGAGCTGATACTGGGCGGACTCCACCCCCACCAAGGCGGACTGAATACCGGCCTGGGCGGTGCTCAGACCGGCCTGGGCAGTATTTAAATTGGCCTGGGCAGCCTCCACGCCGGCCTGGGCGGACAGGAGGGCCTGATAGGCCTGGTCCACCTCCAGCTGGGAGGCGGCGCCGATCTCCAGCAGGGCCTGGGTGTTCTCGTAGTTGTTCTGTGCCATGCGCAGCTGCTCCTGGAGCACCGGCAGGTCGGCCCCGCCGTAGCTGGCCACGGCGCTGTTGTAGCTCTCCTGGGCGCTCTGATAGCCGGCCTGGGCGCTGCTGACGGCGGCCTGGGCACTCTGGAGGGTGAGACGGGCGCTCTCGTCGTCGATGCGGCACAGCACATCGTTGGGGGAGACGGTATCCCCCACCTCTACATAGAGTTCCTCCACATTGCCAGACACCAGGGCCACCACGCTGGCGGTGCCCTCGGCGGAGATGGTGCCGATGTAGGTGCTCTGAGTGCTCAAATCGCCCACCTGGGCGGCGGTGGTCTCCACTGTCACCGTGGGGTCCAGCACCGGCTCCACCGCCTCCTCCTGGCAGCCGACCAGGGTCAGCGCCAGAGCACAGCACAGCAGAGCGGATAATTTACGGTTCATGGTCGCGTATTCCATCCTTTCATTGGGGTAGGGGCGGCCTCAGGCCGCCCGCCTGTTCAGAGTGTTTTTCCCGTCCGGCGGGGCTTTCCCGCCGCTTATCCCTGGGCACTGCTCACCAGGCCGGCCTCCACCGCCCAGCGGTAGCTGTTCCGGGCGGTGAACAGATCCCGCCAGGCACTGTCCACCGCAGACTGAGCGGCGGCCACATCGTCCTGGGCGGTGAGGACCTCCGAGTGGGAGATCAGCCCTAGCGCATAGCGGGTCTGGGCGGTTGCCAGCAGGGTTTCCTTCCAAGCCAGGGTGGACTTGGCGTTCTCCAGCACCTGTTCGTTGTTACTTAGGGCGTTGTACAGGCTTTGGAAGCTGGTCTCAAAGCTCTGGATGGTGGACTGGTAGGTGAGCTGGGCGGCGTTCCAGGTGTGCTCTGCCTGCTGGAGCAGATACTGCTCCCGTTTGGCCCGGTAGTCGTCTCGGGCGTCGTCCCAGGTCTCCTCCGCATCTTCCAAGGTTTTCACGGCGCTGCGCAGGGACCAGCTGGCCGCCTTGGCGGCCTCCAGGTCGGCCTCATAGTCGGGATCCTCCCAGGCCATTTCCACCTGGGTGGGCAGTGCCCCCAGGGTGAGCTCGCCAGTGGGAGCTTCGCCCAGCATAGTTTGCAGCTGAATTTTCAGCTCCCGGATGCTGCTATCCAGCGTCTCCAGCTGGCTGACCGTCTCGGCCCGGGTCTGTTCCAGCTCGGCCACCGTCTGGTGGGACACCTGGCCC
>CALXGD010000061.1 GCA_944387745.1 uncultured Oscillospiraceae bacterium | reverse complement strand
GAGGCCCCCTTCCAGATGCTGGTGTCCTCCATCGACTACAACGAGTTCGTGGGCCGCATCGCCGTGGGCCGCATCGAGCGGGGCACGGTCAAGCAGAACCAGGAGATTGCCGTGTGCAACTTCCACGACCCGGACGCCCCGGCCAAGAAGGCCAAGGCCACCGCTCTGTACGAGTTTGACGGTCTGGCCAAGGTCCCCGTCCAGGAGGCCACCGCCGGCAACATCATCGCCATGAGCGGCATCGGAGACGTCACCATCGGCGACACCATCTGCGCCCCTGAGTGCGTGGAGCCCATCGAGTTCGTAAAAATCTCCGCACCCACCATTGAGATGACCTTCTCCGTCAACGACTCCCCCTTCGCCGGGCGGGAGGGCAAATTTGTCACCAGCCGGCAGCTCCGGGACCGGCTGTTCCGGGAGACCTTGAAGGACGTGTCCCTGAAGGTGAGCGAGGTGGAGAACTCCACCGACTCCTTCAACGTGGCCGGCCGAGGGGAGATGTCCCTGAGTATCCTCATGGAGACCATGCGCCGGGAGGGCTATGAGTTCCAGGTATCTCCCCCCCGTGTGCTCTACCAGGAGGTCGACGGCAAGAAGTGCGAGCCGGTGGAGCGCCTGGTGGCCGACGTGCCCAATGACTGCGTGGGGGCAGTGATGGAGAAGATTGGCTCCCGGAAGGGAGAGTTCCAGTCCATGACCCCCGTGGGCAACCGCACCAAGCTGGAGTTCTTAGTGCCCTCCCGGGGTCTGTTCGGCTACCGCAACGAATTTTTGACTGACACCAAGGGGGAGGGCATCATGGCCTCCGTCTTTGAGAAGTACGCTCCGGTGAAGGGGGACATCCAGCGCCGGTCCACCGGCTCCCTGGTGGCCTTCGAGACGGGGGAGGCTGTGACCTACGGCCTCTTCAACGCCCAGGAGCGAGGCACCCTGTTCATCGGCGCAGGTGTCCCCGTGTACGCAGGCATGATCGTGGGCGAGACCCCCAAGGCGGAGGACATCTCCGTCAACGTGTGCAAGAAGAAGCAGCTGACCAACATGCGGGCCTCTGGCTCCGACGAGGCCCTGCGGCTGACCACCCCCAAGCAGATGTCCCTGGAGCAGTGCCTGGAATTTTTGGCTGACGACGAGCTGCTGGAGTGCACACCAGAAAACCTGCGCCTGCGCAAACGCATTTTGGACCATGGGGAGCGCATGAAAGAGGCCTCCAAGAAAAAGGGCTGATCGTCCAGCGGCAACAGACGGTCAAACCATTTCCCACACCCCGCAAAGAGAACAGGCCGCCCCTTATGGGGCGGCCTGTCTGTTCTTCTGTGGGCTCCCGCCCCCAGAAGGGCCGGGAATCCAATTAGAACTTGTTGTACAGGGCCAGGATCATGGTGATCGCCTGCTCGATGGAGGTGCTGCTCTTGGGGAAGAGCATGTTGTCGCTGCCGCTCATAAGGCCGTTGTTGTTCATAAGGGCCATGCTCTCCACCGCCCAGCTGTCAATGTCGCCGGCGTCGGTGATCTGGCTGTTCACCGCGGTGTCCTCATTGGTGAGGGTGGTGGTGCCGTTGGCCTCGTCCACGCAGCGGATGACCTGGCGCAGCATGACGCAGATCTCCTGGCGGGTGATGGAGGCGTCCGGGGAGAAGCCCCCATTGCCAGTGCCGCTGGTGATGCCCGCCTGGGCCGCTTTCAGGGCCACGGGGTCGCTGGTGTCGGTGAAGCTCTGCTCGCCGGTGGGCAGGGTGGTGCCAGTGGCCTTCTCAATCAGGTTGACTGCCAGCTCCGCGAACTGCAGCCGGGTGATATCGGCGGTGAAGTTGGCGTTGGTGCGGCTGGTAATCAGCCCCACGGAGTTGGCATTGTTCAGAATCTCGTGGGCCCAGACAGAGGCGGAGGACAAGTCCAGGGGGGCGGCACTGCCAGTCACCGTCACAGAGGCGGACTGACTGGCAAAGGCGGACTCAGTGGAGCAGTACCGCACCTCATAGGCGCCGGCGGACAGACCCTCCACCGTCTCACCGGTGCAGGCTGTCCAATCCCCCTCGCCCAGACGGTATTCCATGGCGGCGGTGGCGCCGGTGATGACGCCCTCTCCGCCGGCGACTCCCTGGGGAGCCTCCGGGCGCTCCGGAATGTTGACCTCTTCCCAGTCGCTGCTGTCATCCACCCGGAAATAGATGGTGTTGCCAAACCAGAGACCATAGGAGGCCATATCCTGTTCATAGATGCCAAGGGCCTCATCCCACATGGCAGTGATGGGGTAGCTGTCCTCGCCGTCGATGCTCTGGGCCAGTTGGTTGCCCGTCTCCACCAGGAAGGCCTCGTTGAGAAAATCAATCCGGTCACTGGCGGCCGACTCGCTGGCCAGGGTGCCCATCATCAGGCAGGGGAGCAGAAGAATCGCCGAAAGGGTCAGGGAAATCACTCGTTTTTTCATGCTCTACAACTCCTTTTCCTTCTTCATTTTATTTATGCGCGGGAGCAGAACCGGTCCGTCACCTCCCTTTTTTGTTCTTTCGTATAATTTTAACAGAAACTTCCGATTCTGGGAAGTGCAAACTAAACTTTTTTCCTGCTTTCTGAGGAAATATCCCGCGTTCTGCGGTGAAGCGCTGGCAAGCGGAACAAACGCCCTGCATATCCATGCGACGGATATACAGGGCGTTTGTCAATCCTGTTCCAAGTGCCACCTGCTGCGAAGCCCCAGGCGTGCATAGTATGCGCTTACAATGGCGTCAATCCTCTGCAGGCACTCTGGATCCTCCAAGCTGGGATTCTCCAGAATTTCGTAGATCTCCCACAGAAGCTGCGCCGCCAGTGTCTGAGCCGCGGAATCAATCTGTTCCTGGGGAAGGGAGGAGACGTAATCCCGCACCAGCTGCCCCAGCGCGGCGTTGTAGAGTCCCCTTGGAACATCGTTGTTTTCGAAGGAATCCTGCTTCACTTCCATAAAAATCCCTCCATTCTCATTTTGACATCTAGTGAATGTCATTTTTAATCTCAGCATATCATAGAATGGACAAAATGACAACTACAAGATGTCAGGAGGGTTCCAGGTGTTTAAAAACCGCAGTGAGACTGGAGGCCGCAATCTCTGTGGGACCCGGATTGCCGCCCTCCGCAAGTCTCACGTCCCTAAGCTGTCCCAGCGGGCTTTGGCAGATCAGCTACAGCTGTGCGGCCTGGATTTAGATAAAAATGCAATTCAGCGGATTGAGCAGGGAACCCGCTTTGTCACGGACATTGAGCTCAAGGTATTCGCGTCATTTTTCCAAGTTCCTGCTGACGAGCTGTTAAATCCATAAACGAGAGGGGGCGGCCCTAGGCCGCTCCCTCTCCTGTTTGCATCCTCCCCCTTGACAAAAAACTCCTACAGCTGTAGAATCACTATAATACTACGAATGTAGGAGGGATTTCCATGTCCAAGCTCACCGACAGCGATTGGAAGGTGCTCCAGGCCCTGTGGTCCGGCGGGCCCCAGACCCTGGGGCAGGTGCTGGACCGCCTGGCGGAGGACACCGGCTGGAGCCGTACCACCGTCCACACCTTCCTCACTCGCATGATGGCCAAGGGGCTGGTGGAGGCCGACGGCCAGAGCCCCAGGCGCTACTCCGCTGCCGTCACCCTGGAGGAGTGCGCCGCCCGAGAGGAGCGGAGCCTCATGGACCGGGCCTACGGCGGCTCCGCCGGGAAGCTGGCGGCGGCCTTTCTCCGCTCCGCCTCCCTCACCCGAGAGGAGCGGGACGAGCTGCGAAGGCTGCTGGACGAGATGGAGG
>CALXGD010000060.1 GCA_944387745.1 uncultured Oscillospiraceae bacterium | reverse complement strand
AAGAACTTCTCCCGGCCCAGGTCATAGCGGGTCAGGCCCTCGTTCACCCGCAGATCCTCCTCCACCTTGATCTGGGTGGCGATGCCGGCGTGGTCGGTGCCGGGGACCCACAGGGCGGCGTAGCCCTGCATCCGCTTGAAGCGGATGAGAATGTCCTGAAGGGTGGAGTCCATGGCGTGGCCCATATGCAGCTGCCCTGTCACGTTGGGGGGCGGCATGACGATCGTAAACGGTTTCCGGTCGGGGTCCCGATGCCCTTGAAAGCAGCCGTTTTTCTCCCAGGTCTCATAGACGCGGGACTCCACCTCCTGGGGTTCATAGACCTTTGGCAATTCTTTTCTCATTGCGGATTCTCCTTACTCTCCTCATTTGGCATCTCCTGGACGCTCCAATCCGGCCTGACCTGCTCCACCTTCCGCTGGCAGCGCTCCTCCAGCCAGTCCCGCAGATCCTCTACAGTTCCGCCTGTCAGGTTTTCCTTATCCAGCATGATGGTTCTGCCCTCGTCGGTAATGAAATACAAGTTTCGCTTCGTCTCCAGCAGACGTGTGCAGCTGCTGTAGGGGTAATGGGCGTCACCCTGGGAATTAAAGGCCCAAATATAGGGTTTTTCCATGATATACTCCGTGGTGACAGAGTTTTTATTCATCCGGCGCTGGGCCATCCTCGCCACCACCCAATAAATCATAATGCCCCGGATGATGAAAAGCACACCCACCACACCAAAAACCACACCCGCCACCAGATTGTCTCCCAGCAAAGCACACAGGGCGCCCACCACCAGGGCAATCACGCCGATTCCCAGGTTCAAGACCCGGGTTCTCCGGATACAGTACGGCACAATCAGCCGGTCCACCACCCGCTGCATCTCCTGCAGGTGGGTTAGGTCCAGCTCCGTGCGGGTTCTCAGCCTCTGTTTTTGACTCAACTTGTCTCCTCCTCTTGTTGCATACTCTGAAATGCTCTTTATTTTGTGTCCTCAAATTCAAAATTTTTTGCTGTTCCCGCCCTGCGGAGGGGTCACGCACAACAGAATTGGGACAATGTATAAAAACGCCCTGAGCCGCACAGCTCAGGGCGAACAGCAGTTCAGTCCGCGGTACCACCTGAATTTCCCCGCAGAGGGGGACACTTCTGCCCGATAACGGCGGGACCGCCGCCCCCTACTACAGCTTCTGGGGCGGAGCTCTGAGGCCACTTTCTCCCGCGCAGCGGAGGGACTTGCACCTTCCGTCCCCTCTCTCTACCGCCGGCAGCCGGATACTTCACTCCTCATCCAAGCCTTTTCCGTTTACATGGAAGCATTATAGGGGATTCTCTCCCTGTTGTCAAGGATTTTCAGGTCTCTTCCTCCGGTCTCTCCACAGGGATCTCCTCCGCATCCGCCCAGAGGCGCTCCAGGTCATAGAATTTCCGGGCCTCATCCATAAAGATATGGACCACCACAGATGAGAAGTCCATGAGCAGCCAGGTTCCGCCCCTGTGCCCCTCAATATGGTGGACCCGCTCCCCTCTCTTCTCCATGGCCTCCTCACAGGCGTCGGACATGGCCTTAATCTGAGTGGTGGAGGTGGCGGTGCAGATCACAAAATAGTCCGCCAGGGTAGTCAGGCCCTCTGTTTTCAGAACCTTAATCTCCTCTCCCTTCTTGCCGTCCAGGGTGTTAGCCAGCAGCATGGCGCTCTCATAGGATGTCACAAGCAAAACTCCTCTCTTTTTGTCGGTTTGTTGTAATATGGGAATCCGTCCTTGGGTTTTTCAATGGGAAGAAGGACTGGAGCGGCCTTGGACCGCCCGCAAAATGGAACGTCCCAGCTGGGGCGGACATACAGTCCCGCCCTGCAGGTTGTCCTTCACGCCGCCGGCTCCATCTCGGCAGGGACAAGCCAATCCGGTAAATCGGACACGGTCAGGCCATCTCCGCCTCCCTGGATGTCCTGGGAGGGAGGTGGCTCCGCCGCCTCTTCCCCGCCCACTGTGCCGGAGGAATCACTTCCCGGCTCTGTCTGGCCTGCTGAGCTGGAGGAATCGCTTCCCGGCTCCGTCTGGCCTGCTGAGCTGGACTGGTCCGGGGGCTGCTCGTCCTCCGGGCCGGCCGGTTCCTGGGTCTGGGACTCGTCCGGCTCCTGGGAACCGCCGGGGTCCTCGCCCCCGCCGGTCTGTCCGCCACTCTGGTTCTCCGGCGGCAGCTCTTCCTCATCCGGGCTCTCGTCCGATTCGTCGGGCTGCTCTGTCTCTCCGCCGGAGCCGCCTCCGCCGGAGGAACTGGAGCTGCCGCCCCCTCTGGGCCGGGCCAGGGAGGAGTCCAGCAGGGTCCCGTTGGTCACGCCGTAGCTGCCATCGCTGTTGCGGTAGAGCACCGACAGGTCGCTGGATCGAATCTCGTCCTGATAGGGGTTGAAGCCCTCGTTGAGGAGCTCCACCAGCTCGTCCACCACTGGCAGGACCATAGACACGCCGGGGTAGTAGGCGTCGGTCCAGGGCATGGTGACAAATGTCACGTCGTTCTCCGTGTCCATCCCCGCAGCCATTTGGGCAAAGGCCAGGATATTTCCTATGGTCAAATCGGTCTCCACATTTTCCATAAAGATCTGCGCCAGGCTGGGGGCTTTCAATAGGATCTCCGGCTTCAGGCACTGGGAGATGGCCGCCTTCAGGAAGTCCTGCTGGATGGGAATACGGGCCACGTCGCCGCCGGAGACCCCTCCGTTGTTCTTCCGCCAGCGGATGACCTGCATAGCGTCGTCTCCGTCAAGCAGGCGGTAGCCCGCCTCCTGGTGGATGTGCAGATCCTGGTAAGGGTCGTCGTAGTTCATATCGAAGGGGACCTCGAACCAGACCCCGTCGATGGCGTCTACCAGCTGGCCCACAGCCTCCCACTGGACGATCACATAGTAGTTTGGAATGATGCCGGTGAGCTTGCCCACCTCTGACTTCAAGGCAGCCATTCCTTTTTCTGCCTGGGTGTCCGGGTCTCTGCCCTTGTTGTAGTTGTATACTGCATTGAGCCGCTTACTGCTGGTAGACACGTTGATCATGGTGTCCCGGGGCAGGCTCATGCCGTGAATTGTCTTTTTCTCCGTGTCAAAGGTAAACAAAACCATGGTGTCGGTATTTCCGCCGCCTCCGGTGTCCCGTCCCACCAGAAGAAAGGTATATACCCCCGGCCTCTGTCCGCTTTTCACTACGTCGGGCAGCTCCGCCCCCTCAAAGGTTGACCCTCCGTCCTCCGTAGTCACCGTTCCCTCCGGGAGCACAGGGACTGTCGGAAGCTGGATCCAGGCGCGGATTGCCAGGCACACCGCTATGGCTGCAGCGGCCAGCAGGACCACCAGCTGAAACAGCCGGTAACGGATTTTCTGCCCCCGGTCCAATCCGGCCACCCAGCTTCTGTGCTGCCGCCACCAGCCGGCCAGTCCCCCTGCGGACCCTTGGTTTTCTCTTTGTGTTATCTGTTCTCTTTTTCCGCTCATTGGGTCTCTTTACTCCTTTAATGCCACGCCCCGGTCCAGCAGCCACTGTCTGGCCTGCAACGTATTGGTGTGGATCAGATAGCCCCGCACTTCCATCTCCCGGATGGTGGAATCCACCCCCAGAAGCATGGCCTGGTCTAAGTCAGTATAGGCCAGCTTTCTCAGGCGATCCACCCCCTCAAAGTCTCGATTGGGCTCTATGTAATCGGCCATATATAAAATTTTATCCAGCAGACTCATGTCCGCCTTTCCGGTGGTGTGCCAAAAGATGGCCTCATACACCTCATCAGGTTCCCCAAAAACATACTTAGCCATACACGCCCCTGTTTTTGCGTGGAGCAGTTTGACCGCTTTCCGCTCCAGCTCGTCCAGAGGAACTCCATATTTTTCACACAGCGCCAGATGCTCCTCCAAGCTGAAATATTTGGTGCAGTCATGGAGAATCCCGGCGTGGCGGGCCAGCTCTGGGTCGGCCCCCCAGAACTTGGCCAGCTTTACCGCCTCTTCTTCCACGCCGGCGACATGGGCCGCCCGCTTATGGCGAATCATGGAGCAGGCACACGCCCGAAGCTGGGACAGCGTCAACTGCTTCAACCGCACCTCTGTGCCGTAAAGTCGGTTCATCAAAATATAGCCGTACACGGAGGGCAGCAGATAGTTCTCGCCCTTTCCCTTCATCAGCATCCCCCGCAGCTGGGTGGAGGAGACATCCACCAGCCCCGGAAGGGTGATCGTCACAATATTGGCTCTGTACTCCCTGCCCAGGCGGTCCCGCTGGGGGAGAAACAGTCCGTCGTCCTCCCCCTCCCGGCGGCCGAAGGCGCAGATCTTGGCCAGGCGGAGAATGGTCCTGGTGTCGTGCCACTGGTGCAGGGTCAAAAACATGTCCGTCCCCATGAGCAGCCACAGCTCCGCCCCGGGATACATTTGGTGCAGCTCCTCCAAGGTCTCAGAGGTGTAGCTCTTCCCCGCCCGGTCCAGCTCCAGAGTGGATACCTCCACCTGATCCGGCCGGTCCAGGGCGTCGGCCATCCGCTCCACCATAGCCAGGCGGTGCTTCTGGTCCGGAGTGTTCTCCGGCAGGGTCTTGTGGGGTGGAATGGCCGCCGGCATAAGCAGAAGCTTGTCCAGCTTCAGCGCGTCCAGGGCAGCTCTCGCCGCCGCCAGATGCCCCAGATGGGGGGGGTTGAAGGTTCCTCCATAAATGCCGATCTTCACAGCAGATCCCACCTTTTCTCAAATTTTCAGCGCAGCTTCTTTCCCTTGCCCTTCGCCAGAACGCGCTTGCCCTTCTATCCTTCCGGCAGTCTAGACGACACAGGTCAAAATTATCCCTTCTGCTTTCCGCTTACCAAAACAATTCTGTCCTTTTTATCCTTCTTATGGCTTGGACGATACAGGACAAATTTTGTTCCGATGACCTGAACCACTTCGCTGCGGGTGAGTGGAGCCAGAGCCTCCGCCGCCTCCCGGGCGGACATGAGAGAGTTCTCCAGTACTCTGCCTTTGATAAGCTCCCGGGCCTCCAGCGCATCGTCAGCCTGCTTCACCAGGTTGTCCCCAATGCCATCCTTGCCCACAATCAAGATCGTGTCGATGCCGTTGGCCAGGCCCCGCAGCTGGGCCCGCTGTTTGCTTGTCAGTTCTGCCATGCGTTCCATTCCTCAATTCTTGTTTTCTAATGTTTCGTCCGGCGGGCCACCGTAGGGCGGGGGCTTGCCCCGGCCGCCGTCCCAGATACGTATTCCTCTCTTGCGGCGGGGGCAAGCCCCCGCCCTACAGAGCGCCCCCCTGTGGAGGAATACTTGGCGGGCAGCAAATTGCCGCCCCTACAGCGCGTCATGCCCGCCGCCAGAGAATCCCTAATTCTTTTTCAGGTATTCCTCCAGCTTGGCCTGGAAGGCCTCCAACGCCCTGCCCCGATGGGAAATTGCGTTCTTCTCCTCGGGGGAGAGCTGGGCAAAGGTTTTTTTCAGCTCGGGGAGGAAGAACACCGGGTCATACCCAAATCCGCCCTCCCCCATAGGGGCAAAGGCGATGGTGCCGGGGCACTCCCCCCGGGCGGAGAGCACATCCCCGTTGGGAAAGCAGCAGGTAATGACGGACACAAATTGCGCCGTGCGGGGGGTCTGCCCCCGCATATTCTCCAACAAAAGGCGATAGCGCCCCCCGTCGTCCAGCTCCGGCCCGCCGTACCTGGCGGAGTACACCCCAGGCGCACCGTTGAGTGCGTCCACACACAGACCCGAGTCATCAGCGATGGCGGGCAGTCCGCTGGCCTCCATAACGGCTCTGGCCTTTAGCAGGGAGTTCTCCTCAAAGGTGGTCCCGGTCTCCTCCACCTCCACATCTACCCCAGCCTCCGCCTCGGAGCACACTTCCACTCCCAGGTGGGAGAGAATGTCATTCATCTCCACCAACTTCTTTTTGTTTTTGCTGGCCAGTACCAGTTTCATATTTTACCCCCCCAGCACCTGTTTCTGAATGGCCTGGAGCTCCCGGATACCCTGCGCGCACAGCTCCACCAGCTTTTGCTGTTCCTCCAGGGTGAAGGGCCTGCCCTCGCCAGTGCCCTGGAGCTCCACTAACCGGCCGTCCCCCGTCATAACACAGTTTAAATCCACCTGTGCGGAGGAGTCCTCCTCATAACACAGGTCCAGGAGCAGCTGATCCTCCACAATGCCGGCGGAGACGGCTGCCACACAGTTGACCAAAGGCATCTCGGGCAGCGTGCCTTCCACCACCATCTTGTGCAGGGCCAGGCTCAGCGCCACAAAGCCCCCTGTAATGGAGGCGGTGCGGGTTCCCCCATCCCCCTGGAGCACATCGCAGTCGATCGTGATGTTCCAGGGGCCCAGCTTTTTCATATCTACACAGGCCCGGAGGGAGCGGCCGATGAGCCGCTGAATCTCCGCACTGCGTCCGCTGAGCTTCAGCTTGGAGATGTCCCGGCGGGACCGCTCCCGATTGGCCCGGGGGAGCATGGAGTACTCGGCAGTGACCCAGCCCTCCCCTTCGGGGACGTGGCGGGGCGGCCTGTCCTCCACGCTGGCGGTGCACAGCACATGGGTATTGCCGCAGCGGATCAGGCAGGAGCCCTCCGCAAACTTGTTTATATTTGGAATGATCTCCACCGGCCGCAGCTGGTCGGCGGCGCGTCCGTCGATACGGGACATGGTAAATACTTCCTCTCGTACATTTTATTTTTCTTATTGTACCACAACTGTATCCCAAAAAGTTTGGATAGTGTGTGAATTGAGTCCTTAAATTTTCTTAAATATGCTCCCCCTGTGTTCTCTCCCACCGGGGAACAGGAATCGGGCAAACAAATTTTAAATTCTATAAAAGCAATGCCGTCACAAAAGGACGCGAATCCCTTCTTCTCTCTCATTCGCTCCGCTAAATCAGGGCCTCCGCAAATTCCGCAGGATTGAAGGGCTTTAAATCGTCCACGCCCTCACCCACGCCGGCGTATTTGACCGGCACCCCAAGTTCCTTGGCGATGGCGATGGCGATGCCCCCCTTGGCGGTGCCATCTAGCTTGGTGAGGACAATACCGGTGACACCAGCAGACTCCTGGAACTGCTTGGCCTGGATCAGGCCGTTCTGGCCGGTGGTGGCGTCCAGCACCAGCAGGGTCTCCCGGGCGCAGCCGGGCAGCTCCCGGTCGATCACCCGGGAAACCTTGCTCAACTCGTTCATCAAATTCTGCTTGTTGTGGAGACGGCCCGCCGTGTCCACCAGCACCACATCAGTTCCTCTGGCTTTGGCGGCACTCAGGGCATCAAAGACCACAGCGGCGGGGTCGGCCCCCTCCTGCTGCTTGACAATCTCCGCACCGGCTCGGTCCGCCCAGATGGTGAGCTGCTCAGCGGCGGCGGCCCGGAAGGTGTCAGCAGCGCAGAAGAGCACCTTCTTCCGCTCCTGACGGAGCTGGTGGCCGATCTTGCCGATGGTGGTGGTCTTGCCCACCCCATTCACCCCAATAAATAGGACGACGGAGGGCCGGGTGAACAGATTGAGAGAGACCTCCCCCACAGTCATAGCGTCAGCGATCACCCGCACCATGCAGGCGCGGGCCTCCTCCACCGTCTTGACCCGCTCCTCCTTCACCCGGCGGCGCAGCTCCTCTACCAGCTCCAGGGTGGTGTCCATCCCCGTGTCCGCCAGGATCAGGGACTCCTCCAGCTCGTCGTAAAAGTCGTCGGTGAGCTCCGAGCCAAAGCTGGCAAAGAGGTTGATTTTTTTCAGTTTGTCAAAAAAGCCCATGGTTTCGTTCCTTCCTCAAAAAATGGTGTTTTTTGTGCCGCACACTGGACACTTTGGGTAGTCAAAGTCATACCGGACACCGCACTGGGGACAGGTCACTTGAGCCAGCGGCGCCTCAGCGGACTCTTCAAGGGCAAAGTCCCCACGGAAAAACTCCAGCCTTCCGCAGCCGGGGCACTGGAGGATGGCCACATCCAGGGCCCCGGCCAGCAGATTGCCCCAGTCCCCAGTAATCCATCCGGTCTTTCCCAGCTGCAGATTCTCCCGCATGAGAAATTTCATCGTCTGCCCACAACGCAGGCAGTTCAGCTTCTTCTCCATAGAGCTTCCTCCTACGCCTCGACCTGTTCTCCACAGTAGGGGCAGAACTGCTCCCACTGGAAGGCGGAGGGCAGCTTTTCTCCGCAGAAAGGACAGAAGCTGGGGGCGCTTTGGGCGGAGGCCGCTCCGTCCGGTGTACTTTGAGAGGCGGACGCGGAGGCGCTCTGTCCCCGGCCCTGGTTTGGGATGGCCGCCCCCAGGCCGGCAAAGACCAGCTCCACCCCCGCCACGCACAGGAGCAAAAGCAAAATCAGCCCCACAATGGGGAACACGCCGCTCTTTTTCTTCTCGTTCATATCGGGCCTCCCGGTTGGTAGTATTCGTCGTCAGACCATTTCACAGGGTTGTTGTCAATGTAGGTCCAGATATTCAGATAGTCCGATTCATTGCGGACAATATGTTCATAATATCCGCGCTGCCAAATTCTTTTTTGAAACGGCGGAAGCGTTCCCTCCCGAACATTGCGGATATACGCGTTTG
>CALXGD010000059.1 GCA_944387745.1 uncultured Oscillospiraceae bacterium | reverse complement strand
GGCAGCCTGGACCCGGAGGAGGGTAAAACCGTCTGCCAGAAGGGCAGCGTCTTTGGAGAGATTATGGACCTGTCCGCGGTGGAGAGCGCCACCGTAGGGGGAGTGACCCTGCCGGTAGAGAGTAAATAAGGTACAGCTTTGGATCCAGGCGGGACCGTAGGTCCCGCCTGGACCTGTGCCACTTCTTCTATTTTTTGGCCGCCCAGGACTTACTCCTTGCGCAAATGGAGCGGATCCTGTACAATTTTGGAGTATAACTTTGAGATTTCCAAGGAAACTCAAAGGAATAATCCAAAAAGGAGTGTACACCCACGATGAGACACAGATGGAAAACAGGGCTGGGCGGCGTGCTGGCCGCTCTGCTGATGACGTCCTCTGCGGGCGCTGTGGGCGGGACCATAGAGATTGATGGGACGGCCCTCAGCCCCAGCGAGGCCTGGATGGAGGACGGGACCAGCTATGTGACGCTGGCTGCCTTCTGCCGGGAGACGGACCGGACCCTCACCTGGCAGGGCAGCTCCGCCCAGGTCAGCGGCGGGGGGCTGGAGCTGGAGGCGGCCTTTGGAGCGCCCTATGTGCTGTCCAATGGCCGGGCCCTCTACCTGGAGGAGGTCCAGGTGGTAGACGGGCGCACGGTGCTCCCCCTGCGGGTGCTGGCCAATGCCAGCGGCGCCCAACTGACCTGGGACGGAGGGACCTCCACCGCCTCTCTGGACACCCGGGAGTCTGTGCCGCCACAGGCGGCCTACAATCAGGAGGATCTGTACTGGCTGGCCAGGATCATCTCCGCTGAGAGCAAGGGGGAGCCTCTGCTGGGGCAGATTGCGGTGGGCAATGTGGTGCTGAACCGAGTCAGGTCCCCAGAGTTCCCCGACACCGTGAAAGAGGTGGTTTTTGACCGGGAGAACGGGGTCCAGTTTACCCCTGTGGTGAACGGAGCAATCTATCAAGAGCCCGTCCCCTCCGCAGTGTTGGCCGCCAAGCTGTGCCTGGAGGGGACCAGCGTGGTGGGGGACAGCCTCTACTTTTTCGCCCCCGCCGTGTCCGCCGGCAGCTGGATTGTCCGGAACCGGCCATACTATACCACCATCGGAAGCCACAGCTTCTATCAATAGGAGCCGATTAAGGGGCGCGCCGCAGGGCGCGCCTCCTTTTCGGCGTAAAAACGGATTTTCCCACCGCTCTTCTCGGAAATTTCAGCCGCCCATCCCTTGCGGAGGGCGGAAGTCTGTGGTATGATCTTTGATGAAAATCTGCCGCCCGGGCGCTGCCGGCCGCACCTGGACGGGAAGCGGGAGGGCTGCTCTGTGGAACATACGGCCAGGGTGATTCATCCCAAGTTCGAGGCGGGCCGCCGGATCCTGGCGGTCAGTGACATCCACGGGAACCTCCCCTTTTTTCGGGGCCTCCTTCAAAAGGTGAGATTTACTCCGGAGGACATTCTGGTGCTGGACGGGGACATGCTGGAGAAGGGCAGGGACAGCCTGGCGCTCCTGCGGGAGATCATGGCCCTCTCCGCCAGCCATCAGGTGTACCCCGTCTGCGGCAACTGCGACGGCCTGGTGTACCGCTTTTTTGAGACGGATGAGCTGGACGAGCGCTTTTATGCCAGCTACCTCCCCCAGCACCCAGAGAGCACCATCCGACAGCTGGCCGATGAGATGGGGTTTACCAACTGGGGGGATTTTCCGGCGCTGCGGGCCGCCCTGCGGGAGGCCTACCCGGAAATTCGGGCGTGGCTGGCGGGTCTGCCCACCATTTTGGAGACGGAGCACCTGGTGTTCGTCCACGGAGGTGTCCCCTCTCTGGAGCATATGGAGGGGCTGAACCGGTGGAAGTGCATGAAAAACGACGACTTTCTGGGACAGGGCCATGCCTTCTCCAAGTATGTGATTGTGGGCCACTGGCCAGTGACCCTGTACAACCCCAGGATTCCCTCCGCCGCCCCGATTTTTACATGGGATCGAAAGATCATCTCCATTGACGGGGGCTGTGTCCTCAAATTGGACGGACAGCTTAACGCGCTGATCCTTCCCTCGGAGGAGTCGGAGGATTTCTCCTGGCAGGCCTATGACGGCCTGCCGGTGTATGTCGCCCTGGACCGGCAGGAGCCCTCCCGGGATTCCATCAACATCCGGTGGGGCCGCTCTGACCTGGAGGTGCTGGAGGAGGGGCCGGAGCTGTCCCGGTGCCGCCATCTGGAGAGCGGCCGGGTGCTGGACGTCCTCACCTCCTACCTGCGCCGGAGCGGAGACCGGATCTGGTGCGAGGACTCCACTGACTACCGTCTGCCGGTGGAGCCGGGGGACCGGCTCTCCTTAGTGGCCCGCACCAGCCGGGGCTGCCTGATGAAAAAATACGGGGTGACCGGCTGGTATTTCGGTCGCCTTGGGGAAACAATAAAGAATCAAGAAAAGTAAGGATTGGACTGTATGTTGGATTTTCACCCTCTCCAGCTGGAGGATCTGCCCAGGCTGCGGGATTTCTTCTCCTACAGTGGAAGCCGGCTGTGCGATACCACCCCCGGCGCGGCCTTTATCTGGCGGGACCTGTATCAGACTGAGTGGGCCGTCTATGACGGCTCCCTCTACTTTAAGGTGGAGTACCCCGGGCTGGGCACCACCTTCACCCTCCCTCTGGGCGGGGGACGTCGGGAGCATTTCCGGCAGATTGCGGCCTACTGCTGTTGCAGGAAGATTCCCATCGCCTTCTACCCGGTGCCCAAGGACGAGCTGGACCGGATTCAGGAGTTCTTCCCCAACAGCGCCGCCACCGCCGACCGGGACGCCTGCGACTACCTGTATCGGGCGGAGGATTTGAAATACTTCAAGGGCAAGAAGCTCAGCGGCCAGCGCAATCACGTGAACAAGTTTTTGAAAACCTATGGAACCTGGTCCTTCCGCACCATTACCCAGGAGGATATTCCCATGGTAAAGGCCTTCCTGGACCGGTATGCCGCCGGACGGGAGAAGGCGGCCGCCTCCTTCCACGAGGATCTGGCCAAGACCCGGGAGGTGCTGGACAACTACGGGACCTATGATATGCTGGGAGGGATGCTCCTGGTGGACGGGGACATAGCGGGCTTCTCTCTGGGAGAGGTGCTGGGGGATACCCTATTCACCCACATTGAGAAGGCGGATCGGGACTATCAAGGGGGATACCAGATGCTGGTGGCCCAATTTGCCCAGCAGTTTGCCAAGGAGGGGGTCCACTTCATCAATCGGGAGGATGACACCGGGGACCCCGGCCTGCGCACCAGCAAGCTGTCCTATCACCCGGTGGCCCTGCTGGAGAAGTACACTGTCACTGTGGATGAGCCCTGCAAATTCTGCGACCTTGATTAAAACAGGAGACGCCCGCCGGTATACCGGTGGGCGTCTAAGACTGTTGAAAAGCGGCTTTGCCGCCTCTTCAGCAGTCTTTATTTTTTTGCCCCTGCCTCGCGGGAACGGGAGCACCGGAGAATCTGCAGCTCTGTGGGGCGGAGCTGGTGCTGGAGGGAATTAGGCCC
The DNA here is from genome assembly GCA_944387745.1 of uncultured Oscillospiraceae bacterium. The sequence goes on along the minus strand of CALXGD010000059.1, from coordinate 2,468 downwards.
TAGAGACAGCCGCGTGTCCCTAGGGCCGATAGCCGATTTGAATTTCCGGAGCCCTGAGCTGGAGCTGCTCCAGCAGCCAGTCCCCCTCCGCCCGGCTGTTGAGCGCGGCCTTGCGGGTGCCGCCTCCGGAGAGCACTGCCATGAGGTAGTGCTGCCCCATAGGCACCCGGCGACAGCCCATCCCCACGGGGATGTCCTCAATGCGCAGGTAGGCCCGCTCCACCTGGTCCAGGGGGAGCAGCCCCACCCAGGAGATGTGGACGAAGTAGAGGCCCAGCTCTCCCAGACGGACCCGGCCCAGCTCCCGGGCTTGGGCATAGTCCCGCCTGCAGGCGGCCTGGTCCAAGGGGAGAGGGGCCGCTTCCGGCTTAAATTTCATATTGACGGCCTCCTTTGGTGCAGCGGTAGGGGAAACCGGTCCTTGGTCGGAGCTCAGTCCTCTACCTCCAGGGCCTCCGACAGGACGGCGTAGAGCATGTCGTTGGTGTACTGGACTGTCTCAATAAAGGAAAAGACAGCCAGGGCCTGGGCGGAAATTTTCCCGTTCTGGTCGGCAAACTGGTTCAGCTTTTTCTGAATGTCAGCCTGATTATTGGGGAGATATTTTTTCTTGCACCGCTCAAAGATGGCGTCAAATTCTGCTCGCGTCATGGAATCACCTCCTTGCAGGGGCGTGTCCCGCCCCTTCAGTATAAGCAGTTCCGGGGAATTTTACAACCCCTCCCGAGCGGGGGGCAGCGCCTCCCCCTGGAGGACAGCTCCCTGCCTGCCTGTGATCCGGACCTGGCGCAGCTGGTTGTGGAGGGGGACGGCGGAGGAAACCGCCACCTGGCAGTACTGGGCGGTGTGGCCGGTCCAGAGGCCGTCACGCTCCTCCTCAAAGAGGACGGGGACGGTCTCCCAGAGCCAGCTGTCCAGATAGGCCTCCTCCATGGTGCGGGCGATCTGGGCGGCCTGGTGGGCCCGCTCCTCCTTGACGGCATTGGGGATCTGGCCCGGCATCTTAGCTGCCGGAGTGCCCGGCCGCCGGGAGTAGGGAAAGATATGCATAGCGGAGAAGGCACAGTTCTGAATGAAGGCGAGCGTCTCTGCAAACTCCTCCTCCGTCTCCCCAGGGAAGCCAACGATCAAGTCAGTCGTGATGGCGGGGCGGCGGTAGGCGGAGTGCAGAGCGGACACGCTGTCCAAAAATCGCTGAGGGTCATATTTCCGGTTCATGCGGGAGAGGACGCCGCCGCTCCCCGACTGCATGGACAGGTGGCAATGGGGGCACAGGTTGGACAGGTCCGCCGCCCGGCGGCAGAAGTCCGGGGTGATAGTCCTGGGCTCTAGGGAGCCCAGGCGGACTCTTGTATCAGGGGAGAGGGCGCGGCAAATCCCCTCGATCACAGAGATGAGCTCCGGCCTGCCCGGCAGGTCCTGGCCCCAGGAGGAGATCTCAATGCCGGTGAGGACGATCTCCCGGTAGCCGGCCTGCTCCAGCTCCACGGCCTGGCGGATGCAGTTCTCCAGGGGGAGAGAGCGCACCCGCCCTCTGGCGTAGGGGATGATGCAGTAGGAGCAGAAGTTTGTGCAGCCGTCCACAATCTTCAGCATGGCCCGGGTGCGGCCCTCCAGCCCGCCGGCGGGCAGGGCCTCAAATCCCCGCCGCTGAAATGCGTCGTCTAGGGCGGTGATAGGCTGGCGCTCCCGCCAAGCTCTCTCCAGCAGTTCCACGAAGCCGGCGCGGTCCCCGGTGCCGGAGATCAGGTCAACCTCAAGCTGCTCCATATCGCCGGGGTGGGTCTGGGGGTAACAGCCGCACACAGCGATGACGGCGTCCGGGGCGGACTTCCGGGCCCGGCGGATCACCTGCCTTGATTTCTTGTCGCTGACAGCGGTGACGGTGCAGGTGTTGATCACATAGGCGTCCGCCTCCCCGGAGAAGGGGACCAGGCTGTGGCCCCGCTGAAGGGCGATCTGCTCTAGAGCCTGGGTCTCGTACTGATTTACTTTGCAGCCCAGTGTGTAAAATGCAATTCTCATCACAAATTTTATTCTTCTCTTTGTCTGCTTCTATGGATTTTGGGCGGCCCTGGGGGCCCCTATGGTTGGGTAAACACCCTTGCGCGGGGGCGCACTGCGCCCCTGTGCAAGGAATTGTTCGCAGAAAGTTGGGACCATGTCGTGCACCCCTACGCCTCCGACTCGTTCAAATCCTCTGGCAGCAGCTCCATGAGCTGCTCTCTTGTGGGGGACTCTAGCCGCGCAACCCGGTCGGACTGACGGGAGACCGCCTGCTCGAAGCGGTTACGCACATCCCGGGCGTTGCCGAAATTCTCGTCCCGATTCTCATACAGCTCCAGCAGGTCCCTCTTTATCCCCTCCGCCCCCTCCGGGGACAGGGTATAGCCGTTTTTCTCACACATGGACTGGAAGATCTCCATGAGCTGCTCCCCGCTGTAGTCCTCGAAGTAGAAGTACTTGTT
>CALXGD010000058.1 GCA_944387745.1 uncultured Oscillospiraceae bacterium | reverse complement strand
ACAGGGGGCGGCAGGGGAGGGGAGCGGATCAGCCGCTACTACCAGCGGCTGGCGGGGGCCTGGCGGAGCCGCTGGGGCCGGGAGACCTACTGGAACGCCTGTCTGGATCTGGCGCGCTGCCGGGAGGCGTCCCGGCCCTTCCGACCCTGGGCCGCCCGGCTCTCTGGGGAGGTCCTCTTTCAGGATGAGGGCACCCTCTCCATCCGCATGGACGCCTGGGAGGTGCGGGGGGACGGTCGCCCCCTCCAGGTGCGCACCGGGGGTCTGTGGAAACTGCCCGAGGGGGTCCCTCTGCCGGTGCGGAGCTATTTTCCGGGGGACCGGCGGTGGTGGCTCCATCTGACCCGCAAGCTTCGGGAGCAGGGGGAGGTTCGGCGGGCGGCGGGAGACTGCTTTCTGGACCCGGACTTCGCAGGGAGGCTCCGGCGCTGGCTGTCCCCCTATCGGTGCTGCCGCACCCCGGAGGGGCTGGAGTTTTACCTTCCCCAGTGCGCCTTGGCCCCGTCGGCGGAGGGGGTGGTGACCCTCGGTCTGCCCCTGGATCTGGACGATATGCACAAAAAGACTCTCTAAAAACCCTATGCAGCCAGCATATTGTTTTTTCTTCCGATTCTGCTATACTGAACTTATCGTTCGGGCGGGCCGGCCCCCCCTTTACAGACAGGAGGAAAAGCGTATGAGCGTAGGCTACAGCATGGAGTACAGTGTGATCATCCACGGCAGCCGGGCGGATTTTGAACAGATCCCGGCCATTGCCCAGAAGGTCTCCGACGACTATGCCTCCCGGGAGAGAAGCCAATGGGCCTGGGACCAGACCAGCTTTTATCAGGACATGGCCAGGTATTTTGCCTCCAGTGCCCAAGAGGCCCTGGACAGCGGGGAGGACCCCCTGACCTTCCAGGTGGAAAATTCCGATACGGATGACACCCACGGTGTCATGGAGTCCTTTTTGACGGCCCTGGACACCCAGCTGCCCAATCTGGCCATTGCCGCTTCTGCCATCTATGTGGATACGGAATATGGAGAGGGCAGCTTTGGAAATTTCCTCTATTCACCCCCGGGCAGCATCACACTGGATTTAAAGAACTTCGGCGGTCTGGAGGGGCGGAAGGACGCCCTTCCCGACGAGGACTGGATTCCCTACGGCTGGCGGCACCCGGAGGTGGCGCCCCCGGCGGCCAAGGCGGAGGGGAAGCTCACCTTCCTGGGCCCCTGGGGGGAGCCAGAGCGGGCTGTGGTGGAGCAGGCCCTGCTGGGGGGCGGCGTGCTGGAGGCGGTGTCCGTCTTCCAGCCCTCCCAGGAGACCAACGCGCCCCCCTTTGTTAAAGAAGAGGACGGTATTGCCTTCTCCCTCACCGGACCCCTGGACTTCGGCGACGCGTCCCAGAACCTGGAGCTGGTTCTGTCCCCCTACTTAGAGCAGCACAAGGAAACTTACGATGCCCTGTGCAAAACCATGCGGGAGAAGAAGCTCTCTCTTCACCTCCTGCTGGACGAGTACACCGGTCCCAACGCCGCCTGGACCTATTCAGACCACAGCAAGTGGGATTTTATTATTTCCAGCGACGGGGAGCGCCTGGTCTCTAACTTTGTCCGGTGCGCCACTTATTCCTTTGGGCGCGGCGGAGATTCCGGGCAGGCGGATGGGATTTACAGGACAGTCTGCGGGGAGGACCTGGACGATCTTCCGGAGGAGGAGCAATTTGCGGCTGAGCTTGCTATCGCGGAGTTCCTGTCCAACACCTCACTCCCGGAATCAGATGGGGATTTGGACGAGGACGAGCTTGATGAAGAAAAATTCCGCGAATGGTTTTTAGATCATTGGTGGGACGAGGACGAATGGGGCTCCTTCGGGGATAATATGGCAGATATGTTTGGAGATGACTGGGAGGATACTCCGTTCCTGGACCTGCTGGATCAGTGTCCCTTTGGAAACGACGCGATCGAAGAATACCGGAGCACACAAGAGACACTTCAGTGTGTGGAAGATAACCGTGACGCCCTGCGCTCTGCTATTCAAAAGGCTGTCGCGGCGGCTCGGCGGCCCACCCATGAGCGGTACATCCCCACGGACTTTGACCAGCGGTTCAAAGGCAAGCGATTCGTGGTCAAGGGGAAGCTGGACGGCTATGACGAAGGCCAGGCGGCGGAGCTCGTGGAAAAATTCGGCGGTAAGGTGATGAAAAATGTCACCGCCAGCGTGAGCTATTTTGTCTGCGGCACTGGCGTGGGGGACCCCATCCGCACCGCCATGAAGCACGGCACGACGATTCTGACCGCAGACTACTTTGAGGATATGACCCGATAACAGAACTGCGCCCCGCCGTTTGGCGGGGCGCAGATTTTACAGGGCCTGCAGGAGGGAGGAGAGCTGGGATTCCCCATACCCGGAAATTCCATGCTCCTCCAGCAGCTGGGCGGTCACCCCGGAACCCGGAATCAGAGTGCGGGAGAAGGTCCCGTCGTAGATCTGCCCACGGCCGCAGGAGGGGGAGCGCTCCTTGAGCACTGCCAGGGTGCAGCCGTGTGCC
>CALXGD010000057.1 GCA_944387745.1 uncultured Oscillospiraceae bacterium | reverse complement strand
GGGCTTCATAGGCCCATAGATTGGCGCTCCAATCCAGGGAGCAGTAGGCGTTGTGTTTTCCGGAGTGGACGATGACCCCGTATAGCTTGTCGGAGGCGTTCAGGCCGGGGGTGTAGTTTTCAAACTGAATGACGCCGTAGAGCGCCGCGTCCCGCTCTGTGTCCTGGGACAGAAGCCACACCGTCTCATTCCAGCTCTCTGATTGGGAGAAGTCCTCCAAATTTACCGGAGTGGTAGGCAGGTCGTCCACGGTCAGCCCCTCCAGATCTGGCTCGCCGGGATCTTCTCTCAGAGAGCCCCAGGCGGGAAGCATCACGTCCAGAGGTTCCCCAGGCAGATTGCCGGAGAAGGGGAGGGGAAAGTCCGCCTGATCGATCTCCTGCTCTGCCGGATTTTGACAGGACACCAGCCCCCCGCAGGACAGGGCCAGGGCGGCGGCCAGAGTAAGGGCTAAAAGAGGGGGGCGTTTTTTCTGAAATTGGAAAATATTCCGGATTCGGGTCTGTGTCTCCTTGGCGGAGCCGGAGAGGGGAGTGGCGAATGGAGATTTTGGAATGGCGCCCTTCATAAAAATCATCCTTTCTGTCTTATTGAGGGCCGCGGCTGTCCACAAGCTGGAGCTGCCCGCCGCCGTCATAGGTGTAGGTATTTACCGTGCCTATATCAAACCAGGTCTCGGTGAGCCGCTTGGCCAACGGGTCAAGCTCCAAATCCCCCGCCAGGTCGGCCAAATACTGGTAGGAGGCCCTCTCCGGGTCCCAGACGAACCAGCGGTGAACCGCGTCATGGGTGGCATCCCACTGGAGGCCGAAGTCGTCATACCCGTCAAAGTTGATGTCCCGCACGTCCGCCCAGTTCATACTGGGGGAGTTGGCCAGGAAGCTCACCTCCTGGGCCTCCCCCGGCGGGGCGAAGCCGGCGGGGATGGTCTGCACCGGGGCATCTCCCTCCAGAATCTGAATCTGGTCGTAACACTCCCAAGAATAGTTGCCAGTGGGGGTACAGCGCAGGGACAGGGTCAGAGTGCGCCCGCCGGACACCTGGAGGGGGTAGGTGTCGGTGAAGAGGCCATCGGACTGGAAGGAGAAGCCGGCCCCGTCCCAGGCCCAGGTGCCCCAGATGGGCTGGTGCCACTTGTCGTAGAGGGTGGGGATCCGCGCCTCCTGAAGGCCGTCCGCCCTCTCCTGGAGATAGGCCCCCTGAAGCGCGGCGCCGCCGCCGTCCAGCCGGGCCCGCTCCCGCAAGACCCCGTCCTCCAGCTCCAGCACCACATAGGAGGCCGCCCCATAGTTGGAATAGGGCACGTCCAGTTCCAGCACCAGGGACTGGCGGTCTGGACGGCTCAAATAGGCGGGCAGGAAGGTGAGAAACGAGTAGTCGTCATAGCTCCAAGTCACGGTCTCCCCAGTGCCCAAGGCGATTTGAAGTTCTGTCCGGCACCCTACATCAATCCCGTAGCTGACGGCAGTCAACTGGTCGTCCGCCGCCCCCACCCCGTCCAGATTCAAGCCATCATAGAACCAGGCGCGGGTGCCGTCTGAGGGATTCCAGCTCTCAAACCAGGTCAGTTCCCCGTCCTCCCCCGGCGCGGAGAGAAGAATCTCCCCCTGTCTGGTCTCTGAAAACAGTTGGGACAGGGAGAGCTCCGCCAGCTCCCGGTCCTCCCCGGCTGGGCGGATGGAGACGGTCCCCACCTCCGGCTGGAGTTCCAGTATGAGGTTGTAGTACATTCCATAGTGTTCCGGTGCAAGCCCCATGTGCTCCAAGGCCGTCCGGCGCAGGTCCAGCTTCCGGAGGGAGCCGTCCCCCCACCGGCAATAGACTTGCAGGTAATTTCCGTCCCCAGCCACCAGCTCCGGCGTCCCATCCCCGTCCAGATCAAGTGGAATCAAAGGGGTCTCTGCGTAATCCAGCAGAGCACTCCGGCCGTCTGGCAGGGTGAGCTGGTAGTCATACCACCGGGTTCCGTACTCGTCCTCCGTGTAGGAGGCGGTGACGGGAAACCCCAGGGCCTTCCCCTGGGCACTCTCCCCCAGGGTGGGGGCGGCCCAGGCATAATCTGCCTCCTGGGAGGGGGTCCCCACCTGTCCCTGGCAGGACACCAGCCCGCCGCAAGTGAGGGCCAATGCCCCGGCAAAAATCAAAACTGGAATGGGCGGGCTCTTTTGGGGGCGCTGAAAAATGTTCCGGATACGGGTCTCTGCCTCCTTCGCGGAGCCGGAGAGCTGGGTGGAGAAGGGAGAATGGGGAAGCATAGGACACCTCGTTTCAAAGTGAAGCATGGGGAGTTCAGGAGAAAAAGCCGGTTCCGCCCTCCACATTATAAAGGCCATAACAATTCAGGGTGTCGCTGGCACTGTGGAGGGTGTGGCGATTTGGCCGCCAGGTCCAGAAGTCATAGGCTCCATACAGCTCCGTTCCGGGGGCGTGCCCGGTGGCCTCCGGGGTGTAGAAGAGAAACTGTGCCCCAGATCGAAGGGTTTCTTCCTCCTGTCCGGTAAAGCCGTAGGGCGTGCTGGAGATGTAGTGAAATCCATCCTCATTCCACCCCGCCCCCACCGGACGCCCGGTGTCCAGCGTCAGCTGATCTAAAGTCAGCAGCCAGGAGGAATCGGTGAGCTGCATGAAATCCCGAAAAACCCCGTGGAACTGGCAGACATACCGGGTCGTCATGTCGGAGTCGAGGTAGTCCCCGGTGAACGTCCCGTCGGGGCGAAGCTCCAGAACGGTGCCCCAGCCCCCCGCGCCGCTGCTGAAGATCAGCGTGATGGGTTCCGCAATGGGCAGGGAATTTGTCTCCCCTAGGGGGGCCGGCGGCTCAAAAGCCTGGGTCATGGCCCGCTGAAAGGACGTCAGATTTTCCGCCAGGGACGCTCCGGCGTCCTGGGTGAAGAGGTCGGGGAACTGGTCCAGCCACTCCAGAGCCACCGCCGGGGCGGGTTCCACCAGCAGGGCGCCGTCCTGTTCGGACAGGCGGACGCTGTGGGCCAGAAGCGAATCCAACTCGTCCACAAAGGCGGCGATGGCCTCCGGATCAAAGCTCTTGTGATAGAGCGTCTGAAAATTGAGGTCGAAGCTGACCTCCCCCCACTGGGCCGTCTCCTCAAACTCACCGGAGAGGTCCGCAAGTACATAGGAGTATCGGAAATTGTCCTGATACTCGTTTTGGGAGAAGCGGAGGATATAGTCCGCCCCGTCCAGGGTACATAGGTATACTCCGGGGACTTCTTGATGAATCAACTCCCCGTTTTCAAAAAACTGCACCTTGGTGCTGGCGTACAAGGGGTCTTGGGGTGCCACCAGGCGTACCTCCTCCGGGATTCCGTTGCGGTTCAGGTCGGGACTCAGCCTCTGAGCAGTGCCAGATGGGGAGAAACCAGGGGCGGAGACATCAGAGGAAGGGTCGGTCTCTGGCTGGAGCGGAGCCGCCTCCCCGCTGGCCGCCTGCCGCTGACACCACAGGGGCGGGTCCATGGGGACCGTCTCCTCCGGGGACACCAGCGGAGGGAGTTCCAGACTGTGCTGGTCGTATTGGGTAAATTCCCCGCCCTGCCAGATGTACAGGTTATCCGAGCCGCTGACTGCGTCGCTGACCGAGTCGTCCCGGTCGTCGGTGCGGGCGGTGAGGTAGAAAATGGGTTGTCCGTCCGCCCCCATACGGAAGTCCTCCAAGGCCTGGTTTTGGATACAGAGATCCGCTGGAGGAAAGTCTGGGGCCTGATTTTGGGTGATCTCCTGGGACTGTTGGGACAGCTCCGGAGCGTACCACTCCGCCAGAGCCTGGCACAGCTCTGCCTCGGTCTGTCCGGCCAGCGCCAGAGCGTCGT
>CALXGD010000056.1 GCA_944387745.1 uncultured Oscillospiraceae bacterium | reverse complement strand
TGATGGGATGCAGCAGCTTCAAGGGCAAGGGCTTTGACCCCTTCCTCCTGAGCCAGATGTGGGACTGCCAGGAGGACCGGGACCGGATCTTCCGGGAGTGCCAGTATCAGGTGGTGGCCACCGATATGCTGGCGGCGGCCCTCCCGGCCCAGGAGCGGGCCGACCTGGATATGGACTTTCTGGAGGCCCTGGCGGAGCTGTACCCCACCTGTGAGGCGTTTTATTTCCAGAACTGCGGCAAGTTATTTTTGGCGGAAGATGTGCGCTCCCACCAAATTGAGAGACCGATCCGCTTCATCCGCTTCGGCGTCAATGTCCGCTTCTTCAACATCCAGGGCACCGAGGATATGCTCATCGACACGGTGGGCATGAGCACCCTGTTCCTGCCGGATCTCCAGTACCACTTCCACGGGATGGACCCCAACTGGGTGGTGAACCACGCCTACAATGTGGCGTCGTACATTTTGGAGCATGACAACCCCATTGAGGACGGGGAGACAGTGGACGGCGTGGCGGATGGCCAGATGTGCCGGGAAATTCAGTGGAAGTGCCAGTATGAGGACGCCCTGATCCAGCCGCCCAGAGAGGTGCTGGACATCAATACTGGGGAATATGCCTCGGGAAGCCGCTGACTTTGAAAAAAGAGCTTGCTTTTCGCGCAAAAACTCTATATAATATAGACTGAAATTGACGGTGGAGGGGAAAGACACTGTCTCCCTATCTACCTGAGAAGGGGGCTGAACAATGAAAGTATTGATTGTGGGCGGTGTGGCTGCCGGCACCAAGGTAGCAGCTAAGCTCAAGCGTGAGGATCCAGACGCCCAGGTGCTGATTCTGAACAAGGGCGAGGACATCTCCTACGCAGGCTGCGGCCTGCCCTACTATGTGGGACATGTAATCCAGGAGCGTGAGGAGCTGGTGGTCAACACACCGGAGGCTTTTTCCGCCCTCACCGGCGCTCAGGTGCGCACCGGCGTGGAGGTCACCGGCCTGGACCGAGGGGCCAAGACGGTCACCGCCAAAGATTTGGCCACTGGCGAGACCTTTACCGAGAGCTATGACAAGCTGGTGCTGGCGGTAGGCGCCCACTCCTTCGTCCCCAGCTGTGAGGGGCTAGACCTGGAGAATGTATACTATCTGCGCACACCCAACGATGCGGTGGCACTGCGGGGTAAGGTGGACGCCGGCGAGATCAAGCGGGCAGTCATTGTGGGCGGCGGCTTCATCGGTCTGGAGGCGGCGGAAAACCTGGCTGCCCAGGGCGTAAAGGTGTCTGTGATTGATTTCGCGCCCCATGTCCTCTCCGAGCTGCTGGACCCGGAGTGCTGTGCCTATGTGGAGTCCAAGATGGCTGACGCAGGCGTCATGCCCTTTACCGGCGTGGTCCTGGAGGGCATCACCGGCAACGGCAAGGTGGAGAAGGTGCTCACCAGCCGCCGCCCCATGAAGGCGGACGCAGTGCTGCTGGCTATGGGCAACCGGCCCAGCACGGAGTTTTTGGCTGATTCCGGCCTGGAGATGTTCAAGGGCACCCTGCTGGTGGACGGAGACATGCGCACCAGCGACCCAGACATCTACGCGGCGGGCGACTGCGCCATGGTCACCAACCGCATCACTGGGCAGCGGCAGTGGTCGGCCATGGGCTCCACCGCCAACATTGCCGGCCGCCTGGCCGCCACCCGCATCGCCGGCGAGACCGGCCCCGCCTACCCTGGCGTGCTGGGCACCGGCGTGGCCAAGCTCCCCGGCATCAGCATGGGCCGCACCGGACTGACAGAGGCCGCCGCCAAGAAGGCCGACTACGACGTGGAGAGCATCGTGGTGGCCGTGGACGACAAGGCCCACTACTATCCCGGCTCTGAGAAGGCCATCATCAAGCTGATCTGCCAGCGGTCCACCCACAAGCTGCTGGGACTGCAGACCCTGGGCAACGGTGCGGTGGACAAGTTCACCGACATCGCCGTCACCGCCATCTCCATGGGCGCCACACTGGAGGACCTCCAGTGCTGCGACTTCGCCTACGCTCCCCCCTTCTCCACTGCCATTCACCCCTTTGCCGTGGCGGTAAACGCGCTGCTCAATAAGCTCTCCGGCGCCCTGGAGACCTTTACCCCCGCCCAGTATGCCGCAGGCGAGGCGGAAGGTTACAAGATGGTGGACGTCTCCATCCAGCCCGCTATCCCTGACGTCCCCTATATCAATCTCACTCAGGTCACCGGCCCCATGGACGGCTATCCTCTGGATGAGAAGCTGCTGCTGGTGTGCTCCACCGGCAAGCGGACCTATCTGCTCCAGAATCGCCTAAAGCACTTCGGTTACACCAACACCCGGGTTCTGGAGGGCGGCACCGTATTCAACACAGCTGTCCTGGGCTGATCAGGACGAAAAAAAGCAGGGAGGAACAATTTTATGAAGATTACCGACGCTGAGAGAAAGGCCCTGAAAGGACGCGGCTACATCATCACCCGGGACGGAGAACACTTCATCGCCCGCGTTATCACTGTGGACGGAGTCCTCACCACCGAGCAGCTCACCGTGCTTGCCGAGGCTGCTGAAAAATTTGGCAGCGGCAAGATGGCCCTCACTTCCCGTCTGACGGCAGAGGTCCAGGGGCTGACCTATGAGACCATTGAGCCCTTTAACGACTACATCGCCAAGGCCGGCCTGTACACCGGCGGCACCGGCTCTCGGGTGCGCCCCATCGTGGCCTGCAAGGGCTCCGTATGTATCCACGGCCTCATTGACACTCAGGCTCTGGCCCGGGAACTCCATGAGAAGTTCTACAAGGGCTGGTATGATGTAAAGCTCCCCCACAAGTTTAAGATTGGTGTGGGCGGCTGCCCCAACAACTGCATCAAGCCCTCCTTGAACGACTTCGGCATCATGGGCCAGCGGGTTCCCGCCTACGACTCCGACGACTGTAACGGCTGCCCCAAGTGCTCCGTGGTGGATGTGTGCCCGGTGAAGGCCGCCCATATGGACGAGGACGGCATCATGCAGATCGACCGGGACGCCTGCAACAACTGCGGCAAGTGCGTGGATGCCTGCCGCTTCGACTGCGTCACCGAGGAGAAGGCGGGCTACCGTATCTTTGTGGGCGGACTGTGGGGCAAGCGTCAGCGCATCGGCACCATGGTGGATGAGATTTACACCAAGGAAGAAGTCTTTGAGATGGTGGAGCGGGCCATTCTCCTCTACCGGGAGCAGGGCAAGACCGGCGAGCGCTTCGGCGCCTTCATTGAGCGCATCGGCGCAGACAATTCCATCTCCCAGCTGAAGGCTGGCGATGTGATGGAGCGCAAGCAGGCCATTCTGGACGCTCCCCTCCATCTGGAAGGCGGCGCCACCTGCTGAGGCGGCTGCTGTCAGCCTTGGGCAGAGCCCTATCTC
>CALXGD010000055.1 GCA_944387745.1 uncultured Oscillospiraceae bacterium | reverse complement strand
GGCCCGCAGCAGTTCCTGGATGTCCGGCTCGTCCTCGATAATCAAAATGGATTTCATACAGCATCACCGATGGGGAGTATAGCATGGAAATATGAATTTTGTATGGAGATTTTGCAAAAGCGGGAGCAGGACAAATTTTCCTCAAAAAACATGACAGACAGTTGTCCGGCTCCTATGATATAATTCAGACAGAGGAAACGCTGGACACCATGATGTGGGTACAGCGTTTCGGGACCGCCAAGTCGGCAAGTGGGAGAAACTTGTGAAATTGCAAAAAATGTGGGTGTTGAGGAAACAAGTCCTCGACGCCCACATTTTGGCGTTACAGAGAAAAGTTCAGAGATTAGAACAGGAAATTGACAAAATTGCAATGGAGCAAATCAAAACCGGAAGACTCGGCAACCTAGGACAGTGTAACCCATCTGTTATGTGAAAAGCTTTCATGTTCGCCAAATAGTGTCTAAAAAGAACTTTAGACCTGGCTTTTACAGGGAAAGCCCGGTCCAAAGTTGTGGTGCGGGCATGGGGACTCGAACCCCAACGCCGAAAAGCACGAGAACCTAAATCTCGCATGTCTACCAATTCCATCATGCCCGCATATTTAATTTTGCCTCTGTTTTTACTAGGGGAGGACTGCCCGAGGCGGAGCGGCACGCTTAGCCCACATATACGAACAGCAGGAACACCCTGGCGCTATTTTTACGTAAACTCCTTTACTGAGGGGGCAGCGTCTAAATCCTATTGTCAACCAATTCCACCGTGCCCGTATATATAGGGCGGCAGATCGTTCTCCCGCTTTTCATAATTAAAAATCCATCGCCGAGAAAACAGCGCCTAGATCCTTCACAAACTCCATTCCTTCACGAACCCTATGCGCAGGTCACGCCACAGGCTCCCTGTTTGATACACATATCCCCCGGCCGCACCCCCCCGGAACCCTTTCCCGATTTTTATTCCGAAATACCCTCTGCCAAAAACACTATTAGCATACACAAAAGTGAACAAAATGTCAATGAAAAAGCCCCAATATTCTTTTTCTGACTGGGCAGGACTAATACCAAGGGCAGTCATACACTGTGAAGAGTACGCTGTCTTGGCTAAAACCAGCCACCGGACCACAACATCCTGTGATCTATTTTGACCCGTGCAGCCCAGTTCACGCTTACGTAGACATGGACACCATTCGATGGGAGCTATGACCCAGCGGCATGAGAGCAGCCTCTCAAGCCATCACCGTCATATAAGTTCATTGATGTTGGCTAAGTATAAAAACTGAGGAAACAAGCTGCTTGTTTCCTCAGTCTCTTTTCAGTCAACGATTTTTACAGGCGGCGGGCACCCACAAAAGTTCTGGTGTAATAAGAGCTATTCAAATCGCTGATGATCACCCCTGTGGTAGAGGTAGACGCGTGGACAAACTCTCCCCCGCCAATGTAGATTCCCACATGAGTGGCACGCTTATTGGGATTCCCGCTGTTGAAGAACACCAAATCTCCGGCTTGAAGCTGGCTACGGTCCACCGCCGTGCCATTGTCCATTTGCGCAGAGGCAGTGCGGCTGACAGAGTAACCAAACTGCTTGGCCACGTAGGTTACAAACCCGGAGCAATCAAACCCGCTGGGACTGGCTCCGCCGTACACATAGGGATAGCCCACATACTGCAGAGCAAACTGGGCCAGCTGGCCGCCCTGACCGGCAGACGCTGCAGCAGCTGCATCCACCTGCACAATATAGTCCCCGCTGACATAGCCGTTTTCCACCTGATACCAGCCGTCCAGGGTCTCCAACAGTTCTACCACCGTGCCTGCGGAGAGGCTGCTCACCACCGCATAGTCTGTGCTTGGCCCGGAACGGACATTCAGCGGGCCCGACAATACCTGGCCGTAGAGCTTCTTCTCTGTCACCTGAAGATAGTCACCGCTCACATAGCCCGTGACATCTCCATATGTAATCTGGTGCCAAGCCCCATCCTCGGAGGTGCTCAGCACATCCACCTGGGTTCCATAGCTCAGTACCGTGAGCACTAAGGCGTCTGTACTGGCCTCCGAGCGGACATTCAGCCCATCCTCCGTCACTACTGTTCCCATGTTGGCAGCAAAAGCAGGGGCAATCATTGTCGCGGCAGCAAGCAGAGCGGCGGCCGTTCTGGAAATCAGATGTTTTGCCAGATGCATAGCGGGAATTCCTCCATTCTCTCTTTTGTACAGGTCAGGAAAATTTATTTTCCGCTTAACGCCCGTTCCAGCCAGACAGCAGCCACATCCATAGCGGCATAGAGGCTGTCTTTTTCTGTCTTTTTCACCACACGGTCCCGGCTTTTCAAATCCGGATCTGTCAGCTGCAGCTGTACGCTGACCTTTGTGGCCATGTCCAGCCCATCCGCTTCTTGTGAAGAGATGACCTGAAGCATTACAATATATTTTTCAGCCATTGTGCCGTAATAAATCAAATCATCCTTCCGGCGAAGGGGATGCCCTTTATAGGAAAGAGGAAGCTTTTCAGCAGCCATGGAACTCCTCCTTAAATATTTTTTAAGAGATTTTAATGTTGTAACCGAATTGTAACATATTCGTAACCGGTTGTCAAACCCCTCCTGCGATTTTCCCCGGAAAATTTTTATGAAATTCCTTCCATTTGTAAGAAAAATGAAAATTTATTGTGTTTTTCCACAAAAAAGAGGCCTCTGGATTGACATCTCCAGCGGCCTCTTCTTCGAAAAAATAGTTACAATATGTAAGGAGTCTCTGAAATCTCTAAGCCGGCCTCCCCCATTTGGCCGATGATATAGCGGTCCCGCCCCTGCGCCTTCGCCTCATACAGCAGATGGTCCGCCTCCCGGTAGAGCTCCTCCGGCGCGCCGGGGCCAAATACCAGGAGTACGCCTATGCTACAGGAGGCGCGATAGTCGTGCCAAACAATGCGGTGAATCCAGTCCTGGAGGTGTCGAAGCTTTGTTTCCAGCTCTTCTCTGGAGATGGGAGAACAGAGAAGAACTGCAAACTCATCGCCGCCCACGCGTCCCACTAAACCGTCAGGCCCAAAGGTTTTCTGTAGCGCTTGGGCCAGTTCGCGCAGGGCGCGGTCTCCCTCCGGGTGACCATACTGGTCGTTGATCCTTTTAAGCCAGTCCAGATCCACCATAATAAAATATCCAGAGGGAGAGGTTTGGACGGAAAACTTCTGTAACACAGTGTGACAGGTCTGAAAGAAGGAGCCGCGGTTCAGCACCCCTGTCAGAGGATCTGTCTTTGCCCCCTGATTCATATAGGTGGCGTACCGGCGATTAAAAATCAGAAACACAATCACCAGAGACATCAGCGACATCACGCCAATCATAAACTGAATCTGTAGGTGGAGCATATCCGCATAACCTACGCTGTCTAAGGTGACCCCAAACTCCTCCAGCACATAGTCAATGCGATGCACAAAATAAAAGGCTACCGCCACCGCAGAACACACAGTCACCAGGATGATTACAATCAAAGACAGCCAGTGATAGCGCTCCTGAAAATGAGCGCTCCTAGCGATCTCCACCTTTGTCTGAAACTGTCCCCATAGCCGTGACTGCTGAATATGCCAGGAGGTGTAAATCACTGCGGCAATCAAGAGATTCGACACAATACCTCCCACGCTCCGCAAGCTGCCTAAAGCGTCTGATGGCAAATAGCCCGCCTCTGGAAAACAGGCAAACATGACGGTATAGACAAACAGAGCATGAATACACTCTCCAAAGAAGGAGACGACTCCCACCCACAGCTGTTTATGCTTCGCTTTTCGAGCCCAGTAAAACAGCACTCCTATGACCAGGCCAAACAGTGTGCGCGCTCCCACGCTCATCAGAAAACTCTCCAGGGGCTTCCCACTCATAAAGGGAGAAAACATCTGATCACCGGGCATCACATAGCTGGCAGTTGCCTTCCACATACTGGCCAAACCGAATACCGCACCCAGGGCCATGGAATCCACTGGCCCCAGCAGCGCCCCTGCCAACAGCACCGGGATGTAGGCAATGGTGATGGAAATGGGTTCCACATGCAGATAGCCGAAGAAAGAAAAGGACATCAGGAGCTCCAGGGCAACCAGCACCCCCAGCAGATACCATCGAACGCTTCCCCTCTGGTATAGCGAATCTAATTTCTTTGGTCTCACAGCGCCCCCCTCTCTGGAGTCCAGCCGTTCGGCCCCACGCTCCGAAATCCGCAGTTCTGTACAGAAATATGACACACTGTGCTATATTCTGTATCAAATTTTAATATATCATTCATCTAACCACAATACCTTGCGTTATAGACCAAGCCCCCGCAGCGCCCGGTCCACCCCCTGGGCAAAGGCGCTGTGCCCCTCTGGGGAAAAGTGAACTCCGTCAAAGGTCCGTCCCACATCCCACGCTCCGCCGTCCGCAAAGGCGATCTCCTGCTTCTCTGCTAAATCCCGGTAGAAGCTCCCCAAAGTGCGGGACTCCTGGAGCAAGCTCTCCTGCCGGGTCCAGGCCCCCTGACACATGGGCGGAGAGGCAATCAGAAGGATTTGCGTCTCCGCTCCCCACTGCGACCGATGTGCTTTCAGCCAGTCTAGAAAAAGAGCCATCCGCTGGGCCACCGCTGCAGCGCTGGGAGAAGCCATTTCCAGCAAGTCATTGTCCCCCAGCATCACGGTCAGGACAGACACAGGTGCTATCCGCCTCAGGATCCCGTCCAAGGTCTGAAATTCCCAGTCCCGTCGAGGGATCTTCCGCCCATTTTCTCCCAGATTACACACCTCCCGGTCTGGGCAGAGGACCATCAGCTGATCCGTCCACCGCACCTGAGCGGGATATCGCTCCCCCAAATAGGAGCGCGGGTCATATCCATAGGTATTGGACGCCCCATAGCACGCGATTCGATGTTTCATATGCTCCTATCTCCCTTCTCACTGCGGCACGTCCCTCTGCGCAGCTCCGCAAAACAGAGTGGTTTTACCAGGCGTTTCTCACTTTTTCTCTGTTTCTGTCCATCCCATCAGCGGGGGGCAGTTCCGCCTCTCTCCGGTGTTATCATCCCCAGGGAGAGGTGAGCTCCAGACAGTGGTGACACAAAGACACGAAAGGCTCCCGGAAGTAAAAAACGCGTAAAATAATTATAACATTCTTCCTCCATCCTTTCCACACTCTGTGCAAATTTCCGCCTTATTGATACAAAATCTTGTTTCCCCACGACCCGCCTCCCCTTAATCTGCCCTTCCGCCTCTGATTCACAGGCCGCTCTCCTCTTCCGGCTATAGAAAAACAGCGAGGCTGTTGAAAATCGGTCCGCCCTTAAAATATTGGAAATTAGGGTTGACAAACCAAAGTTAGCGACGTATAATTCTAACGAAATTAGCCAGAGCTAATTTCATTTTGGCAAACAAGTTAGCAGACGGTAATCTCTATACCGGCACATAGCTTGATCAAAATTGTGAACGGTGGGATTGTAAATGAGTTTAAGCGATGCAGTTGAGGGACAGGAGTACATCATCCATCAGATCAACACAGAGGACGAGGATATGAATGCCTTTTTGTTCTCTCTTGGCTGCTACAGCGGGGAGCGCATCACCGTGATCTCCCACATCAAGGGCGGCTGTATTGTGGCCGTTAAAGATGCACGGTATAACTTTGACCAACAGCTTGCCGACGCGATCATCATCTAGCGTCTAGGGGGGCGGGCAGCCTTTTGCGGCCCCATCCCGAGTATCGGTTAGCTTCTGCTAATTTATTTTGCCGAAATTTTTACCCATCTGAACTTGAGAGGGAGTCAAATTCGTAAAGCAATACGGGAGGAATTTGGTATGAGAATTGCCCTGACCGGAAACCCAAACTCCGGAAAGACCACCATGTACAACGCCCTCACCGGCCGAAACGAAAAGGTCGGCAACTGGGCGGGCGTGACAGTGGAGCGAAAGGAACACCCCATCAAAAAGGCCTACTATGACAGGGAGGAACAGCTCATCGCCGTGGACCTGCCGGGGGCCTACTCCATGTCCCCCTTCACCAGTGAGGAGAGCATTACCAGCTCCTATGTGAAGCAGGAAAACCCGGATGTGATCATCAACATTGTGGATGCCACCAACCTGAGCCGCAGCCTGTTTTTCACCACTCAGCTGCTGGAGCTGGGCATCCCCGTGGTGGTGGCCCTGAACAAGAGCGACATCAACGAGAAGAAGGAGACCCGGATTGACGAGCAGCTCTTGTCCCAGAAGCTGGGCTGCCCGGTGATTAAGACCGTGTCCACCTCCCAGGCGGGCTTGAAGGCCGTGGTGGAGGCCGCCGCGGCCCACGCCGGTCAGATCCAGGAGGTCCCTTACCGGGAGGGCGACATCGATCTGACCGACAAAAAGGTGGTGGAGGAGGCCGACCGGAAGCGCTTCCAGTTCGTCAATGAGCTGGTTGCCCAGGTGGAGCAGCGGAAGGTCTTGACCAAGGACAAGAACAGCGGCGACGCCATCGACGCCGTCCTCACCAAGCCCATCTTCGGCATCCCCATCTTTGCGGTGGTCATGTTCCTGGTGTTCCAGATCTCCCAGGTGTGGCTGGGACCCTGGATCGCGGACGGCTATGAGTTTGCCGACGGCACGACCATCCCCGGCCTGGTCCCCCTGATCGAGAGCTTCCAGGGCTGGGTGGGCGAGCTGTTCGCCGACGCCAACCCCCTCCTGTCCGCCCTGCTGGTGGACGGCATCATCGGCGGCGTGGGCGCGGTGGTCGGCTTCCTGCCCCTGGTGATGGTGATGTA
>CALXGD010000054.1 GCA_944387745.1 uncultured Oscillospiraceae bacterium | reverse complement strand
ACTGCGACCGGGCCACCATGAGGCAGCTCACCAACCGGGAGCGGGAGGAGTACGCCAAGACGCTGGTGGAGCTGGGGGCGGGGAAACAGCTGTGGGACGTGCCCCTGGCCTTCGGGGAGAGCGACGGGGCCAAGCGGGTGAAGGCCCTTCTCCGCTGGCGCCCGGAGCAGATGGGATGGGTGGTGTTCGCCCTGGCCCTCCTGCTCCTTCTGGGCGGGCCCCACCGTCTCTCCATCCCCCAGGACACCCTTCTGAGCCTGGAGCGGCAGTACGGCTCCCTGGAGGCGCTGGTGGAGGAGGGGCTGAACTGGCAGCTGCCCAGCTACGCCCCCGTCCGGGAGGGGTGGCTCCAGGTCCGGGAGAGGACCCTGGTGCTCATGGCCCTCCATCTGGAGGACGGCCGCTGGCTGAAGGCCGTCTACTTCCAGTACCGTGGGACCTGGGACTGCGACAGTATGGAGTGGATGGACGGCCCGCCGGACCTCTCCGGCTATCAGCTGTTCTACTCCGCAGATACCCCCTAGCGCACGTTTCCCCGGGGCGGCCCCGCCGCCTCGGGGATTTTTTCTGCCAACCCCCTCTTTTCCTGCTATACTGAAACAGAGCAGAGAGAGGGCGCCCTCAGAAACAGAATTTTCTAAAATTCTGGCAAAGCTTCCGTGGGTTTTTCCGCCTCTCTCCGTATATACGGGCAGAAGAGAGACAAGGAGGTGACCGGCATGGACCCAGCCGTCTGGATGGCACAGCTCCAACAGGGGGATTCCCAGGCCCTGGAGCGGCTTTTGGACTGCTACGACGGGATGCTCCGGTACATTTTGGGCGGAATACTGGAGAATCCCCACGACCGAGAGGACTGTCTGGCCCAGGTACGCCTGAACCTGTGGGAGAGCCGGGGCTCCTATGACCCGGAGCGCTCCAGCCCTGCCACCTGGCTCACCGCCCTGTGCCGCAACGCCGCCTTCGACCGGCTGCGGCAGCTCAAGCGGCAGGAAGCCCAGGAGATTTCGGAGCACCACCCCGACCCCAACCCCGGCCCGGAGGAGGTCCTGCTCCAAAAGGAGCGGCGGGAGCATCTGCAAAATGCCCTGAATACCCTGTCCCCTCGGGACCGGAATCTGATCTATCGGAAATATTACTACCTCCAGTCCACCGCCCGGATGGCCGCCGAGCTGGGCCTGACAGAGCGGGCGGTGGAGGGACGACTGTACCGCATCCGCCAAAAGCTTCAAAAGCAGCTGGGAGGTGATCTGCTGTGAAACCCGATGAACTGGACCGCCGTCTCATGGAAGAGATGTCCCAGCTCCCGCCCCCGCCCTCTGAAGTAGAGGACTACACCCCCTGGCGCGCCGCCATGACCAAGATCCTGTGGGGTATGGGGCTGACTACCTTCAAGTTTGAGTTTTTCTACCTCAACTATCTCCTGCCCCTGTTGGGGGCCGCCCTGCTGTACCTGGGCTACCGGTCCCTGCGGCGGGAAAACCGGTGGTTTAAGCTGTGCTGGGCGCTGTCCGGCGTCCTGCTGGCTGTCCACATGGCTACCGACATCCTCACCGCCACCCCGGTGATGGGGTGGATCACCCAAAATCCCGCCCTCAACTGGGGCCTCTCCTGGCCTCTCCTGGGGATGAACCTGCTGCTGCTCTTCGCCCTGTGGCGGGGCACTCGGGCAGCCTTCACAGCAGTGGGGGAACAGAAGCCCCGCGACTGGCTGGCCCAGGGGCTGGTCTGTTACCTGCTGGCCCTGGGAATCGCCCTGTGGGGCGAGCTGGTCCCCCTGACAGAGCCCTCCATCTTCGGCCAGGCCATCATGGAGCAGTATCGGTGGCTCTACTACGGCCGGGGGATCGCCTTCATCGCCCTGGAAATCCGCCTGCTGATGTGCATCGCCCGGCAGAGCGATGCCCTGGCCAACCGGGGCTATGACATCACCCCCGTCCCGGTGCGGGTCTCTGCAAAGCCCTTCCTGCTGGGGGTGTTCGGCGCGGTCCTGCTGTCCCTCCCCATTGCCCTGTGGTTGGGCGGGCACATCCCCACTGGCCCGGCGGAGCCGCCCGCCCCTCTGATCGCGGAGCAGACGGCCATCCGGGACCGGCTGATCTCTCTGGGCCTGCCGGAGGACGTGGCCACCGCCCTGGACGCCTCGGAGCTGGAGCGGTGCGCCCAGGCGGAGCAGGTGGTTACCGGCCGCACCTATGACGTGGATCACACCGACGACAGAGAGCCCGTCACCGACGGCCCCGCCGTGCTGGACACTCTGGGCGGCGGAGAGACGGAGCTGTCCTCCTGGCTCATCTTCCTGCCCGGGGACGAGGTGCGTCAGATCCACTATTTCCGCTACCGGACGCTGCCCACCCTCCATTTGCAAGAGCAGTTCTCGGTTGCCAACTCCGGAAATTTCCCCATCGGGGAGTTCTCCGCCCGCCTGCTGCTGGAGCGGGACGGACAGACTCTGGCCATCCAGCCAAAGGTCCACCTGTCCGGCGGGGAGAGCGCGGATGAGGTGGAAGAAAACCTGGACTACTATATGTTCCCGGAGAGCACCAAAATGGAGCTGGAGCGCCTGGGCCACCTGCGCTACTACCCCTGGATCAAATTCTCCATTCCCAACGGCGCCAACGGGCTGTGGGGCTATCTGGCCTACACCGTATCGGACCGGGATCAGTTCCCGGAGCCCGCCGACATCCACACCGACGACCCAGAGAACTGGTCCTACGGCGACTTCTGGTATGTGTTCCTCCGCCACCAGGTCCAGTGGCTCCACTACCCCTTCGTCTCCATCGACGCCTACGGCGGCACCCGGTCCGCCCTCACCACCGGTCCAATCCAGGCGGTGTGGGCCCCCTTCGACTACTACCCGCCCGCCGAATCAGGCACGTCCTGAGCGGGGTGCTACAGAATGATCGGTATGTTTTAATACTCAGTCGTTCCGAAAAAATAGCCGCCTACGGGCGGCTATTTTTTTCTGAAATTCGAGTTACGGTTCACACAATAGCAGCTTTGTACAAATCAGCAATTTTGCACCAGGTCCTTCTTCCCTTTTTTGCGTTTTTCTGCTACAATACACCATACAGATCAATGCAACAGAGAGAGGGAATGTGTATGCGTACCATTCAGGCCGCCGCGATTACCGAGACGGTGGCAAAGCTGTGCATCCAGGCCAACACCCGCCTGCCGGAGGACATCGTGGCCGCCCTGGACCGCACCCGGAACCACGAGCCCTGGCCCCTGGCGAAGGAGACCCTGGGGCTTTTATGGGAGAACCTGGAGCTGGCAGAGGAGAAAAGCCTGCCCATCTGCCAGGATACGGGCATGGCCTGTGTCTTTGTGGAGCTGGGCCAGGACGTGCATATTGTAGGCAATTTTGAGCAGGCCATTCACGACGGGGTCCGGAAGGGCTACGGCGAGGGCTACCTGCGCAAATCCATTGTGGGCGACCCCCTGCGCCGGGTGAACACCGAGGACAACACCCCCGCCGCCATCACCCTCCGGCTGGTGCCGGGAGACGGGTGCAGGATCACTGTGGCCCCCAAGGGCTTCGGCAGTGAAAACATGAGCCGCCTGGGGATGCTGAAGCCCGCCGACGGAGTGGAGGGCGTGAAGAACTTCGTGGTGGAGACGGTGAAGCTGGCCGGCTCCAACCCCTGCCCCCCCATCGTGCTGGGCATCGGCATCGGGGGCTCCTTTGACAAGGTGGCCTATCTGGCCAAGCACGCCCTGCTCCGGCCCATCGACC